>CAWVSV010000142.1:0-1770 GCA_963933095.1 uncultured Cellvibrionales bacterium | reverse complement strand
ATTCAGAGGCCTTCTGCTCGGCCCTGTCGGCACTCGCCCGCCGCCATCGCAGCTGCCAGATACAAATACTAATTAAAGACAGCAAACCGCTGATCGAGCGCGGGCACCAGCTCATCCGGTTGGCACAGCGTTTGCCGTCTAAAGTACAGGTACGCCTTTTGAGTCAAGAAACTGACAATAACCAAGAAGCCTTTATGTTGGTCGACGCCGATGGTCTGTTGTATAAGCATGACGATAAAGTCATGCAAGGCTTCGCCAACTATGCCGCCGGCCCAGAAGTTAAAAATTTAAAACCAGTATTTGAGCGACTGTGGCAGTTTAGTGAACCGGATTCAAATCTTAGACAACTGAAAATTTAATAGAGAACTTGCTATGCGATATTGGCTAATTGCACTCTATCTTATCTCCTGCATGGCGGTCGCCGCCGACATGCAAATTTACACCATACCCATGCAACACCAGCCACCCGAAAACATCACTGCTACTCTCAAGCCACTGGTCCCCGAGGGTGGCTATCTCAGTAGTCACGGCAATAACATTATTGTTCGCACCACCGCAGAAAACTTAGCAGAGCTGCAGCTATTAATCGACCAACTCGATAAACCCTTAGCGCAAGTAATGATTAGCCTTCGCCGCGGCAACCAATACAACAATGACAGCACTCAGTTCAAAGTGAATGGCACTCTTTATAAAGGAACCAGTATTAATAACAACGGCAGCATTGTTATTAATACTGGTGGCAGACATAACAACACTAACACCACCATCACTACCCGCCACACCACCGGTGCAGGCTCAGGCAATAATAACTACCAAGTGCGGGGTCTAGAGGGCCGCCCCAGCTACATTCAAACGGGCAGCGAAGTTCCCATCACTACAGTCAGCAATAATGGCTATGGTTGGCCGCAGGTCAATCAGGACTACAAAGCGGTGAATCAAGGTTTCTACGCCACCCCACGCCTGTATGGTGAGCGCGTTACTATCGACATCAGCGCCCAACACGACACTATCGATAAGTCTTATCGCCAAGCCAATAACACCGTCATTAACACAGAATCTGTTAACACCAGTGTTTCTGGCCGTTTAGGTGAGTGGATAGCGATCGGCAGTTTCGATCAAAACGAGCAGAGTAAAGATACCGAGCTAGCAAAATATCGCAGTGCCAACAAAGTGTCGTCACAGACCCTGTATTTGAAGGTAGAAAAGATTAACTAGTGGCTAGTGGCTAGTGGCTAGTGGCTAGCTATTATAATTCCAACCCGACCACACCATCGACAACTTTTACCTCAAACACCTCCAAACCGCCAGTACAGATAGCCGGGCCAATACCGTGGCCATGGCTCAGGGCAAACTCCATCTTGTGCAGCGGGCAGCGAATATTGCCATTGCTAATCGAGGCGTAATCCAGCGGCGCATCCCTATGCGGGCAGCGATTTTCAACCACAAAAATTTCGCCCATCTGCTGGATTAACAGCACAGAAATATCCTTCACCACAAACGCATGAAGATAGCCGTGGTAGAGATCTTGCTGATTTTTAAGCGGGTAAAATTGCATAATGTCAGTATACGACAGATAAAAAAATCCCCGCGATCATTGCTAACCGCAGGGATTTTATTTTAGGCCAGTAAAAAAGCTTACTGATCTACAATCAGATTATTGCCGGCGAGAAGCGCATCGATAATTTGCTGGTCGGTGCCGGCCAAACTCACATCTTGTAGAATAATTTCCTGAGTGACATTACCACTATTATCGTGATCGATTGCAATAGT
>CAWVSV010000141.1:0-2834 GCA_963933095.1 uncultured Cellvibrionales bacterium | reverse complement strand
GCGAAGGTATTGGCTTGCTGCGCAGCGAATTTCTGTTTCAAAGTCGATCGAGAGCGCCTACCGAAGACGAGCAATATGACGTTTACGTCGCTATGATAAATTCTGTGGGTAAAGAAGCCAAGGTCATCATTAGAACGCTTGATGTCGGCGGTGATAAACCTTTGCAATACTTGCCCATACCCGAAGAAGAAAACCCTTTCCTGGGCGTACGGGGTATACGGGTCAGTTTGCGTGAGCAAACGCTGTTTAGAGCGCAGCTCAGAGCGCTAATTCGCGCGTCTGTTCACGGCCATCTGCATATCATGTTCCCCATGATTAGTAATTTCTCTGAGTGGCGTGAAGCTAAAGCCATCTATGAAGAAGAGCGCGCTGCACTGGGTATTGCTTCACAGCCTGTCGGTATGATGATAGAAGTTCCATCAGCCGCATTAATGGCCGAAGAATTTGCCAAAGAGATTGATTTCTTCTCGGTAGGAACCAATGATCTCTGCCAATATACCTTGGCAGTTGATCGCGGCCATCCGGATATTGCATCACTGGCCGACGGTTTACACCCTTCGGTATTACGTTTGATCGAGATGACGGTTACGGCAGCTCATAAAGAAGGTAAGTGGGTCGGTGTCTGCGGTGGTCTGGGTGCTGATCCTGAAGCCGTACCTCAGCTACTTAGAGCCGGTGTTGACGAGCTGAGTATTCCGGTGCCTTCAATACCGGCTGTTAAAGCGCTCATTCGTACTTTAGATATTTAATAGATGGCGCTGAAAAAGATAGCATCAGAGGAATATTACTCTGACTTTTTCAGTGTTGGTTTAAAATAAGTAGCCCAGTTGCTGTTTTTATCTAAATACCACACTTTAGTCAGTAAAAAGCCCGCGCCCCTAACTAAGGGCGCGGGCTTTTTACTGACTAAAGTTTACTTTTAGGCTCTGCAGTTATGCCGCGCACTCATTGGGGCAGACCATTATGGCCGCCCCTTACTGGTTGCCACTTGTTGTTAGTGGGCTACGCCATCGGTTCGACCGCGGCCAATGCTTGCTCAACATCGGCAATAATATCGTCGATACTTTCTATGCCGACTGAAATACGCACCAGATCTTTACTCACACCCGCCGCCGTTAATTCTTCTTCGTTTAACTGGCGATGGGTAGTGGAGGCGGGGTGACAGGCAAGAGATTTAGCATCACCAATATTCACTAGTCGTAAAATCATTTGTAAGGCATCAATAAATTGGCTTCCTGCTGCTGGACTGCCTTTAATCCCAAAGCTAACAATCCCAGAGGCTTTGCCTCCGGTGATCTTTTGGCAGGTATCAAAGTAGGGGCTGTCTTTAAGTGCTGCGTAATTTACCCAAGCTACTTTGTCATGATTAAGTAAGTAGTTGGCGAGTTTTTCAGCATTTTCACAGTGGCGCTCCATCCGTAGGCCCAAGGTTTCTAAACCTTGCATAATGTTAAACGCACTTTGTGCCGACAGTGCTGCACCGGTATTACGCAATGGACCTACTCGGCAGCGGCCAATAAAAGCAGCAGCGCCTAGGGCTTCGGTAAACACAACGCCGTGGTATGACGGGTCGGGCTGGTTTAAAACCGCGAAGCGATCTTTATGGGAGGCCCAGTCAAAGTTACCCGAATCGATAATAATACCGCCTATGGTGGTGCCGTGGCCGCCGATATATTTTGTGAGTGAGTGAATAACAATATCAGCGCCCAGCTCGAAGGGTTTGCATAAAAACGGTGTGGCAACCGTATTGTCGACTATCAATGGAATGCCGTGACGATGGGCAATCTCTGCCAGTTTTACAATGTCCACCACATTGCCGGCAGGGTTACCGATAGACTCACAAAAAATTAACTTAGTATTGCCATCAATGGCGGCTTCAAAACCAGAATAATCATCATGCGAAACCATCCGTGCTTCTATGCCTTGTTTGGGCAGGGCGTGGGCAAATAAATTATAGGTGCCGCCGTATAATTGACTAGTACTAACAATATTAGAGCCAACTTCACAAATACACTGAATAGCATAAGTAATCGCTGTCATGCCAGAGGCTACACATAACGAGGCTATACCTCCTTCCATAGCCGCTAGGCGCTGCTCCAACACATCGTTGGTCGGGTTCATGATGCGGCTATAGATATTACCCGGCACTTTTAAATCGAATAGGTCGGCACCGTGTTGAGTGTCGTCAAAGGTAAACGAGGTGGTTTGATAAATCGGTACGGCAGCGGCTTTAGTGGTGGCTTCAGATTCGTAGCCATGGTGTAAGGCCAGTGATTCAAGTTTCATAGTGGATCCTTATTGACGTATAAATTGACTAATGAATTAACGGATAGATTAGCTATAAGTTACCACATGAAGTTGGTTTACAACTTAATTAGCAATGGTTATTTTTATCGTAATGCACAGCGGGTAAGGCAAACGCTACACCCTGTACCAACAGTCTATCTTAGACGCTGTTAAATGGTTTGGTCATGCTGACCATCATGGTAAGGCCCTTTGAGAGGCAAGCTAGAGATCTGAAAAGTTGAAAACAATCATGACACTGCGTTTAGGGATACAATTGTACTTATAGGTTTAGTATCTTCATGCCTCGGCCCCTTCTATAAATACTGGTTTTTCCATAAAAAAGCCCGCGCCCTTTATTAAGGGCGCGGGCTTTCAACTCGCTAGATTTAACTCTAGTGTACTAGAGACCAACCTGAAGCTTTCGAGTCCATCATTTGCATGCTCTGCTGATTACCCTCTGCATTGCTAATGGCTAACTTAACTTCGCCATTATCGGGCTTATGCCACAGTATGTCGGCACGGCCATCGCCATTAAAGTCTGCAAGCTG
>CAWVSV010000140.1:0-3044 GCA_963933095.1 uncultured Cellvibrionales bacterium | reverse complement strand
AGTCCCCCAGCTGCTGAGTCCAGGCAGAGAAGCGTGCTGGCAAGCCGACGACACTTGCTTGTTGGCCTGCTTCGCCAGTGATAGCAATTTTAACCGTGCCATCAGCCGGCTTGCGCCACAGAATATCGGCGCCGCCATCGCCATTGAAGTCGCTTAAGGTTGCGGTCCAAGCCGTGAACTTAGCAAAGTGATTTACAGAACTAGCCTGCTTGCCATCGGCTCCACTGATACCAGCTTTAACAGTGCCATCAGACGACTTGCGCCAGAGGATATCATCGCGTCCATCGTTATTAAGGTCGCCAATTTGTACCTGCCATGCTGAAAAACGCGGGAATGCGAGCACATTCACCACATTGGCTTGCGCACCATTAGCATCGGTTAATATGATTTTTGACGCGCCATCAGTGCCGCGACGCCACAACATATCGTCACGGCCGTCGCCATTAAAGTCGCCAACGAAGGCTTGCCACGCTGCGCCTTTATTGAAGAAGTACTCAATACGCTGCTGATCGCCGTCGGCATTACTGATGCCGACACGAACAAAACCTTCAGACGGCTTGCGCCAGAGGATGTCGTCGCGACCATCGCCGTTAAAGTCACCTATTTGGCTTAGCCAAACACTGCCTTTAGCATCCAGCTCATTGACCATACCCTGATTACCGTTAGTGTCGCTAATAGCGACTACAACCGCCCCTGTCGTAGCATTACGCCAGAGCGTATCCACCGCACTATCGCCATTGAAATCACCCAACTGGGCAGTCCAATCTGCCGATTTGCTCGGCAAATTCTCGATGCGAGAGGTAGCACCGACGCTATTAGCTATGGCAATTTCGGCGCTGCCATCTAGAGCGTTGCGCCAGAAAATATCGGCAATGCCATCGCCATTAAAGTCGCTCTTTACAGCGCGCGCCAAACCTGGCTTGTCATTACTATTATCGGGCGCGGTGCCCTGCTCTAGCTCGTCTAAGTTACTATAGCCGTCTTGGTCAAAATCCTCGGCAGCGTCTAAAGCATTTAACGGATCCAAAAAGGCGTAGATATTTTCCACCACGTCACTGATGCCGTCGTTGTCGTCGTCTAAATCGGCGTTATTGCCGATACCATCGCCATCGCTGTCGATAAACTCACTGCCGTCGAGTGGAAAAGCGTCATTGATATCGGCTACGCCGTCGCCATCGGTATCCACTGTGGACACTGCCGAGACAAATTGAATATTGTCGATCCAAGCTGTATCGGCGCCATCGCTTACGAATTCATCTTTTACGTATTGCCAAGATAGCGTGTGAACCCCAGCCGGCAATTGCACCGACTTATTTTGCCAAGCCACATCGCCGGCAACTCTAAACTGCTCTGCGCCGTCGACACTGAATATTAAAAAGTCATAATCTTGTTCAGAATCTAGCTGCACATCAAAACTGAAAAAACCGGCACCAAAATCGGCCGTCCAGTCCACGCCCGCTACTTGATTGTTGCCAATGCTGTCGGCCCGCAGGCTGTAACTACCATCACTGAACTCTGAAGAATCTATTATCCAGCTGGCGTTACTGGTCGGCGACTGCGACCAAGCCGCTGGCAAGGTTGCCAGCTCGAAAGACTGCTTGGTGTAGGTCGGCGTGACAATTAGCTCACTACAATCGTCGACACCGTCATTGTTACCGTCGGCAAAAATACCCTGCCAGCCAATATCAGCGAGCAAGCTGTTGTCGCTGCCCGTTAACGACAACAAAGGTACAAAACCGATATAGGGTGTCATCACTGCACTTGGGCTTATTGCTGTACTCCAGTGACTGATCGAAGACCCGGGTTCAATCGGGTTAGGCGAGTGCATTGCAGGGTAGTAATAATCGTCAGCTAGCACCTTACCTGTATCAAGTTGCTGGGCAATACAACGGCCTCGGTCGCCACGCCACACCACTGTAGATGTATGACTGGCCAAACGCTCAGCATCGGTCATTTCAGGCCAGTATTTGGCCGTGTCTGCATCAAATAAATTGCTGCTAAAAGCATCATTGCGATTGAGAAAATTTTGACCGGTATACGGGTCGACAAAGGTCAAAAAACCTAGCCCATGACTTAATTCATGTATTGCCACTTCTCTAAAGTTGACGCTACTAGCTGGCCCCTGAGCATTTAAGCCGTAAAACCAGTCAGACTGAGACAGGCAGTTATTATTAAAATCAATATCGGCATTCATGGTGACGATAATATCGGCAAAACCAGGATCAAGGTCGACAGCGGCAAAGGCGTTAGCGACCGCAATAGGGTATAAAGTATTGGCATCGGGCGCGCCAGCAAAATCCCATACGGCTGTGGTTGGGGCTGCGGCGCCTAGCACTGCCGATCGAGCATCGCATTCGAGGTTAGTAAAACTGGCTTCTACTGCAATAGGAACACTAGAGTCTATGGTCGCCGCCAACTCTTGCATCGCTGCCATCATCGCGATACGGCGCTGCTCACCTAAAGTCGCACCGGCATTGCCATCGATAGGCGTAACCACCGCGGTGTCATAAAAACCTTGGCCGGGGGCATCGACAAAATCAATTTCAATCTCGGCCGCCAAGGCCGCCATACTAAAACAAGAAATGAGTAGTGCAGGTAATAACAAAGGACTAAATTTCATAAGTAAATTGCCTGTTATTTTTGTTTTTATAGTTATTTTTTGTCTTTAATGGGGGCATCGTATTCCGATACGCTAACACCGCCATTATCATCCACTGTCGCTACCGGTACATGTGGAAACCGCTTAGAGATATCGACGGCGTAACCGCCGCCATCAAGTTTTCTGATTTTGGGCTGTTGGTCTCGGTCTGAAAACTGAGTGTTAATTTCCAGCTTCATCGCCTCAGTTAGTTCAGATTTTTTTATTAACTTATTGGCTTCAGGTTCAACAGCATTTACCGTTATACGTTTTTCACTAGCGGCTGAAGAGGTAGGGATAACGTTATTACTGTTTGCGTTTATAAACCACCAACTGCCGAGTAGAGCGCCTACTAACAATGCGCCTAATAATTTTTTCATTGTCGCCAGATCTCAGAAACTTTTAA
>CAWVSV010000139.1:0-3284 GCA_963933095.1 uncultured Cellvibrionales bacterium | reverse complement strand
CGCCATTTCTCATCCTCACAGACCAAATGATGCCGTGCTCCAGCCACTATTTTAAGCTGCAAATGGCTGGGAAATTTCTGCTGCAGTATTTCAATATTAAAACGCCAATCGACGGTTGCATCGGCATCACCTTGGATGATTAAGATGCCTTGCTCGCTCGCTGTCTGAGCCTGCGCGCGTGCCAACCACTGCTTTATCGCTCCGAGCCACACCAGCGGCAAAGTTTGAGCCTGGAGCCGATCTTTAGTCGCGATAAAATCGAGAAATTCTTGATCATGGCTGCTCGAGGCAAAACTGCGTTTCAACCCTTTAGTTAACCGTTTAAGCAGCGGCAAGCTCCAGCCAAAAAACTTCCAACCGTATGGGCGCACTAAGGGCGCCAGTAAAATGGTTTTTGAAAATGGGTAATCTTCATTGCGCTCGCGGCATCGCCATAAATGGTCAAGCACTACTGCAGCACCGGTACTTTGACCGGCTATAGACCAGGGCTGTGGAAGTAACTCGGCACCTTTTTCCAGCAGCACCTCGAGTGCCGCGGTGTACTGGCTGAAACTGTTGATAGCGGCTGGCTCGCCAGAGCTTAAGCCGTGGCCGGGCAGGTCGAAAATAACCACCGCATAGCCGCGCTGCAGCGCGGCACGAATAATATGACCATAGAGTCCGGCGTGATCGTAAAGGCCATGCACCAAAAATAGCGTACCGATATTTGTAACTTCGGTTACTGGCAGCCAGTAATGCGCGGCAATTTTAAAGCCACCGCTATCGATACGACCAAAACCGTGCACAACTCCCCTCATTTCTTTATGGAAATTAATGCCGTAGAAGTCGAGATAGGCCTGCGCTAAATTTGTTTTTGCTAATTTAGCATCTGCGCGCCCGTCGAATTCTAATCGGGATAACGCCTGTGCGAGCTGGTCGAGTTGATCTTTTTTCATAGACTAAGTATGCACAAAAAAGGCGGCAGAGATAAGAATCTCTGCCGCCTTTTTAAACATCGCCCCCCGATCCGAAGGGCGAATAAGGATATATGAGAATGAAAAGCTTACGCCTTTGCTCTTTGCTCTAGCATGGCCAACGCTGGCAACTTCTTGCCTTCTACTAGCTCCAGAAAAGCACCACCGCCGGTGGAAACGTAGCTGATCTGATTAGCCAATTCCCACTTATCGATGGCCGCCAGAGTGTCGCCACCGCCCGCTAGGGAGAAAGCGGAGCTAGCAGCAATTGCGCGGGCGATAGCTTCGGTGCCTTTAGCAAAAGCATCGAATTCAAACACACCACAAGGGCCGTTCCAGATAATAGTCTTGGCGCCTTTGAGAATTTCGGCGACTTTAGCGGCGGTTTCTGGACCATAATCGATAATTTCTTCGTCAGCTTGTATGGCGTCTGTTGCGCGCACAGCGGTTACCGAGCTGTGGTTCCACTCGCCAAAGCCTTCTTTGGTAGTGGTGACATCGGTAGCGAAAATCACTTCTGTTTCTGCACACAGTTTCTGTGCGGTTGGAATCAGGTCTTTCTCGCACAGAGAGTTACCCACTTCATTGCCAGCTGCAGCAACGAAGGTATTAGAAATACCACCGCCGACAATCAGAGTATCAACCTTCTTAGAGAAAGCTTCCAATACGGCTAATTTAGCCGATACTTTGGAACCCCCAACCAGTGCCACCAAGGGTCGAGCAGGATTATCTAAAGCCTTGCCCAGTGCGTCCAATTCACGAGCTAACAGCGGGCCAGCACAAGCGACAGGAGCAAACTTGCCGACACCATGAGTAGACGCCTGAGCGCGATGTGAAGTGCCAAAGGCATCCATTACGTAGACATCACATAAAGCCGCCATCTTTTTAGACAGCGCTTCATCGTCGGCCTTTTCGCCAACATTAAAGCGTACGTTTTCCAACAGCACTAAATCAGCACTCGAATCGACGCCATCAACCCAGTCTTTAACCAGTGGAATCTCACGATTCATTTTTTTACTAAGGTACTTGGCTACCGGCGCCAGTGAGAATTTTTCCTCGAACTGACCTTCGGTTGGTCGACCCAGATGTGACATCACCATAACCTTGGCGCCTTTATCCAATGCTAATTGCAGTGAAGCAATTGCCGCATCGGGACGAACAGTACTCGATATACCGCCATCGTCGCCGAAAGGTACGTTTAGGTCTTCGCGAATCAGAACTGTCTTGCCAGTCAGATCCAAGTCTTGCATCAAAATTACGGACATTGAGTAGTCTCCAATAATTACTTAATTTAAAATATCTTAGTTAAATGTTATAAATAACAGCGCCAATACTTAACTGGAAAATAGTGGAATTTGTTTGAGAGCAAAGAAGTACTGCGCGCAGGAAGTGAGCGTATAACGCCACAGATCGCGTGTATGCAGATTTTGCATCGCTACAGCCAGAGCATAAGTACAGCACCGACGTGGCTATTCAGCAACAGACGTATCATCTTTCAACATAAGCTTTGCCACATCTAAAAGCCTATTCGAATAGCCCCACTCGTTATCAAACCAGATCAGCAGCTTCAACATGCGAGTGCCCGCGAGACGAGTTTGTGAAGCGTCGATAACGGCTGATCGAGGATCGTGGATGAAGTCACAGGAGGCCAGCATCTCTTCAGTATAGCCAAACACACCTTTGTAGCGTTCGGCCGCGCGCATAAGGCAGGCCTTCACTTCATCCAGATCACTGTCGCGCTTAAGCTGCACCGTTAAGTCAATACTGGACACATTAACTACCGGCACCCGCATGGCGCGAGCTTCGAAGCGACCCTTTAGGTGCGGCAATAAGAAATCGATACCGAGGGCCAAATCTGTGTCGACAGGAATCATCGACGTCAACGCCGAGCGCGTCTTGCGCAAGTCTGTGTGGTGATAAGCGTCGATCACCGGCTGGTCATTCATAGCAGAATGCATGGTGGTAATCACACCGGCATCGATACCGAAGGCTTTATCCAGTACATCGATGACCGGCACCACACAATTTGAGGTACAAGAGGCAGCCGAGACAATGCGGTCGGTCGCACTAAGCTGATTATCGTTAAAACCGTAAACCACGGTGGCGTCTATGTCGCGTTTGCCCGGTTGCGAATAAAGCACCTTGCCCGCGCCTAGGGCGATATGGGTTTCTCCTGCATCACGATCGCGATACTTGCCAGTACAGTCAATCACTAGATCTACGCCTATCTCGGCCCAGGGTAGATCCTGTATTTTGTCGCACTGCAGCACCCGAATGGCATCATTATCAACTAACAGCTGATCGCCTTTAAAGCTAACGTCAGCAGGAAAG
>CAWVSV010000138.1:0-3406 GCA_963933095.1 uncultured Cellvibrionales bacterium | reverse complement strand
CATACTGAGCTGCGGCTCTTGTCGTACCTGCAGTGAACCCTTGTGCTGGCAATGGAATCAAAAAGATTAGCGTGAATCTATTTTTTCTAGCGGTATATAAATAAAGTAGGCACAAGTCTCTGCGCTTTCACCCTAACCACGCTCAAAAATAGCGCTGCATAGCCGAGCCATTTGACCTTCACGACTTTTTATAGGGCCGCTGTTCACCTTCAGGTCTAGTCTTAAAGCGCCGATGCACCCACAGATACTGCTCCGGACACTCGGCAATGGCGGCTTCGATATGCTGATTCACCAAAGTTGCGTCAGCTATATCATCACCCGAGGGAAAATTTTCAAGCGCCGGCTTAATTACCACCCGGTAGTGACCTCGCTCATCGCGATAGTGCGAGAAGGGCAATAACGCAGCACGACTGACCTTAGCGATACGCGCGGAGCCTGTAACAGTAGCTGCTTGCTGACCAAAAAATGGCGCAAACACGCTGTGCTTGGCGCCGTAATCTTGATCTGGGGCATACCAAGCCAAATTACCGCGACGCAACGTTTTTACCAGTTTGCCCATGTCGCTGCGTAAAATAGAGTCGCCAAATTGATCACGCGCCTTAGTGACCTGATAGGCCATAACGGGATTTTTATGCTTGCGATAGACAGTGTCTACGCGTTGGTAGTAAGCGACAATGCGTCCAGCCACATCGATGGTAGTGAAATGCGCACCCAGCAAAAGCGCACCGCGACCCTCGGCCTGGGCTTTCTCGATATGCTCCAGCCCTTCAATAATGTGCCTACCCTTAAATTTATCAGCTTGCCCCCAAAGAGCGGCGCCAGCCTCAAAAAAAGTGATACCCACCGAAATTATCGATTCTTTTACTACAGCGGCCTGCTCGCTAGAATTGAGCTGAGGAAAACAAAGAGCAATATTAACCTCCGCTATAGCGCGGCGTTGGCCGGCACAACGGTAGAGCAGCAGACCTAAACCGCGCCCCAAGCAAAGAGAGAACGCCAGCGGCATTAGAGCAATAACTTTTAGCAGACCCACCAGAAACCAAGACGGCCAATGTTGTGGCCACAACAGAGACTTATCAAATGCGGGAGGGGTTTTTTTGTAGGACATAATTTAACAATAACAGCCTAGTGGATACAAAAATCCCAGCACGCAGGCTGGGATCTCTTTGCGCCGAGCCTTTCGCGGCTCGATTACTCAGCTGCAGGCGCCGCTTCGTCAACCAGCTCTTTTAACTCGCCCTTTTCATGCATCTCAGTGATGATGTCGCAGCCACCAATCAGCTCACCTTTAATCCACAATTGTGGAAAAGTTGGCCAGTTGGCAAACTTAGGCAGCTCTGAACGAATTTCTGGATTGCTGAGGATATCAACATATGCAAAGCGCTGACCACAGGCCATCAATGCCTGTACCGTGCGCGAAGAAAAACCGCACTGAGGCGCGTTAGGGGAGCCTTTCATGTACAAAAGGATCTCGTTGTCTTCGATTTGCTGCTTGATAGTGTCCAGAATTGCCATTGTTATTACCTATTGATTCATTATTTAATGCTATCTGAGGACACCGTGAATATCCTACGAATGTACTCAAGTATTGTGGCTATTCTAACTCAGTTTTAACAGTGATACAGCCCTAGACAGCTCTGATATACAAGGCATTGCCTCTGATATTCAGCGCGATTCGCGATTAAAGTGCAACACCGACAATTATTAGCTCCCACAAAACCCGCATTCCCACTATCCGTGGTGATCAAGTCATATACAGACCTGACAAGGAACTGTAGCAAGGGTAGGCGCAACAAAGAGTGTGGGTCGGGCGGAGTATCACAAAAGGCGAGGCCTGTGTACCAGCGGCGCCCTAACCCTTCTTTCCCCAGCCGCCGCCACCGGGGGTCTCTATGCAAAGTCTGTCCCCGGCCTTTAAATTCAAGCTGCATTTAGGGGGCAATGTTGTCCCATTCAAACGATTGCGACCGGGGCTCGCCGACAAGCCCTGTTTTAACCCCCAAGGCCTATGCAGGCGGCGCTCCGTCAGCAGTGTCGCCTGCGAATTAGCGGTAAATTCAAACTCGCGCAACAAGCCGTCACCGCCGTTAAAAGCTCCCGCGCCGCCGGAGCCATGCCGAATTTCATAGCGGTGCACGCGCAGCGGAAAATGGCTCTCTAAACTCTCTACAGGAGTGTTCAGCGTGTTGGTCATATGCGTTTGCAGCGCAGACAACCCCACCCCCTTGACGCTAGCCCCCATCCCACCGCCAATGGTTTCGTAATAGTTCCATGCCGCGCCACCATTTGAAGCGCGGGCGCCCATGGCAATATTATTCATAGAACCGTGACTAGCAGCGGGAATACGATCGGGTATAGCCTGTGCCAAGGCCCCCAGAATCACATCCACCACTCGAGTCGAAGTCTCTACATTGCCCGCTGCAACTGCTGCAGGTCGGCGCGAATTAAGTAAAGAACCCTCGGGCGCATATAATGAAATAGGCCGAAAGCTGCCAGCACACGCCGGTGTTTGCGCCGGCATCAGACAGCGAAATACATAGTAAACACCGGCCGCCGCCACCGACAGAGGACAGTTAATATTACCCGCTACCTGCGCGCTGGTACCACTGAAGTTAACACTTACGTCGCCGGCAACGACATTGATAGCGACCATAATAGGGATGTCTTTATTACCGAGACCGTCATCGTCCATCACATCACTAAAGCGATAACAGCCATCGGGAATATCTTGTAATGCGGCCCTTGCCAAACGCTCACCGTAATCGTTCAACTGCTTTAGGGCCGAGAAGAAACGCAGCACGCCGAGACCCATAATGAGTTCAGATAAACGCATCACACCGGCACTATTGGCACTGATCTGCGCCGAAAAATCACCGTGCGATTCAGCGTCACCACCACTTAAACGCGACAACACCGCTGCCAGTGTCTTGCCCTGTTGCTGAATGAGCGTCGGCGCAATAATAAGACCCTCCTCTTCCAGCGAGGCCGAAATAGGCATCGATCCTGGGCTGTCGGAGCCAATATTGGCGTGATGGGCGCGATTAGCGACAAAACCCAACAATTGCTGTTTATTAGCAGCAAATATCGGCGATATGAGCGTAACGTCGGGCAAATGCGTCCCGCCAAGATAGGGATCATTAACCACGATCATATCGCCATCACACCAGTCGATAGTGGCTACGATACCGGCCATGGCATAGGCCATACTGCCCAGATGCACCGGAATATGGGCAGCCTGCGCACACAACTGACCCTCGGCATCAAATACAGCGCAAGAATAATCGAGACGATCCTTAATATTGGGAGAAAAAGCCGCACGCTTAAGGGTTGCGCCCATCTCATCACAGACCGCCTCAATACGACTGCCAAACACACCCAACTCAATCGCACTCAATGGCTTGGGCAT
>CAWVSV010000137.1:0-3447 GCA_963933095.1 uncultured Cellvibrionales bacterium | reverse complement strand
GCGAAGGTTTGGGCAAGCGGCTACTAGAAAAAGTTATTGAGCACTGCCGCGCTCACGGCACCGAAGTTTTAAGCGGCATCACCATGCTACAAAATCGTGGCATGGCTACTCTGGCGCGAAAGCTCGGCTTCGAAGTTAAAACTGATATGGAAGAGGGCATGATTGAGATGCGTCTAGAGCTTAAACATTAGGCTTAAACTCTAAAGCTTGCCCAGTGCCTTAATGTGCGCCACCGCCGATTCGTGCACAGATGGACCCCGACAATCATGAAGCCGAATTTGCCATCATTATACGCTCAGATATGAAAGGCGAAGGTTTGGGCAAGCGGCTACTAGAAAAAGTTATTGAGCACTGCCGCGCTCATGGCACCGAGGTTTTAAGCGGTATCGCCATGCTACAAAATCGTGGTACGGCTACACTAGCTCGCAAACTTGGGTTTGACGTTAAAACCGATATGGAAGAGGGTATGATTGAAATGCGGCTAGAGCTTAAACATTAGGCTTAAAACCTAAAGCTTGCCCAGTGCCTTTATGTGGGCCACAGCCGATCGCGCTAAGGCGCCACTGTCGTAGCCACCCTCTAAACCAGACACTATGCCCAAACA
Organism: uncultured Cellvibrionales bacterium; assembly: GCA_963933095.1. Classification (GTDB taxonomy): domain Bacteria; phylum Pseudomonadota; class Gammaproteobacteria; order Pseudomonadales; family Cellvibrionaceae; genus UBA1124. The sequence continues at coordinate 2,843 of CAWVSV010000137.1, read as the reverse complement.
GTCGTCTTTACTGTCCATGTAGCTACGCAGCTGTTCGGTCACCCACTGGTAATCAACTTCAGTCAATGACACCTGAGACATATCGTCTAGCAAGTGAGCATCAAACCCCGCTGAAATAAATATAAGTTGAGGGTTAAACACCTCCAATGCAGGTAACCATTGATCCGTAATAGCTTGCCTAAACTGAGCGCCTTTAGTGACCGCCGATAAAGGGGTAGCAACAAAGTTAGCGCGGTTACTTTTTATTTCAGTTTGAGGAAAAAGCCTATCCTGAAAACTCGAACAAAATAAAACACGTGCATCATCAGCAAAGACATTTTCAGTACCATTGCCGTGGTGGACATCAAAGTCAACAATCGCTACTCGCTGTAGATCATACTCTGCCAAGGCATAAGCTGCCCCGACAGCAATGTTATTCAAGAAGCAAAAACCCATGGCCCGCTTGTGTTCAGCATGATGCCCAGGAGGCCTTACATTGGCAAATACAGCCTTAGTTAATCGCTGCATCACAATATCCACACCCAGCACCACGCTGCCCGCCGCGCGGCTTGCAGCTTTAAGTGTACAAGGCGATAAAAAAGCATCTTCACCGATTTCAACAAAGCCATCGAGAGGAACCTTGGCGACAAGCGCATCTAAGTAGTCGCTATCGTGTACACGCTCTAGTTGCTCGCGAGTAACCTCCGGTCCCTCACGATGCATTAGTACATAATCAAGACCAGAAGAAACCAACTGGTTAGATATAGCATCAATACGTGCAGAGTTTTCAGGGTGCTCGTCACCAGCAACATTTGGCATAGTATGCAGGTGGCAATCAGGATGGCTAATAATACATACAGTCATACTATTTTTATTCTTAGTTTATGATGCTCTAATGACGCTTTAAATTGTAACAAATCACTACGCTCGCAAGCACTCGAATTCACTATACAATATAGCCTGCAACCTTTTGGATATTATTTTATGTCACGCTTTAGTGCCAAAAACTCTAACAAAGAAGATTATCACAGCGAATTCAAAAAACGCCGAGGTACCACCGGGGTCTTAATTACTAATTTGGGCACACCAAATGCACCCACTACCGCTGCGCTGCGCAGGTATTTACGCGAATTTTTATCTGATCCTCGCGTAGTTGAAATACCACGACTACTTTGGTTCTGTATTCTCTATTGCTTCATTCTGCCCCTTCGACCAAAGAAATCAGCCGCTCTGTATAAGAGTGTCTGGACTGAGCAGGGCTCACCACTACTCGCTATAAGCCGTGCACAAGAACAGAAACTACAGCAAAAACTGGGTGATAAAGCGATTGTTAAACTCGGTATGCGCTACGGAACACCCTCTATAGCCGAAAAACTTCGAGAGTTCCAGCAGCAAGGTATTACTCGCATAATAGTGTTACCTCTTTATCCTCAGTACGGCGGGCCCACTACAGGTTCTACTTTTGATGGCGTAACCAAGGAAATCAATCGCTGGCGCTATGTTCCCGAGTTTCACTTCATTAATCATTACTATCGTACCGAAGCGTATATTCAATCACTCACCAACAGTATTTCTGAAGCTCTAAACCCCGACGCCTTGCCTGAAAAATTAATACTCTCATACCACGGCATGCCCAGGTTATTCTTAAAAAATGGTGACCCTTATTACTGCCACAGTATGAAAACCACAGCGTTATTAAAAGAAAAATTACTCGAGATGTTTGATTTTTCTGATGATCAGATTATCACAACATTCCAATCACGCTTTGGTAAGGCCGAGTGGTTAAAACCTTACACCGATGTAACGCTAGAAGACCTGGCCAAATCGGGCGTAAAAAATATTGCCATAGCATGCCCAGCATTTAGCGTCGACTGCTTAGAAACATTAGAAGAAATAGCAGTAGAAAACAAAGAGATATTTATAGAAGCCGGCGGTGAATCTTATCAGTACATCGCTGCATTGAATGATCGCGATGATCATATCGCCGCAATGGCTGAACTTATTAATCCGTATCTATAGGGAAAATAGTGCTGGCATCACCGTGTTGCCAGCACGGATACTTATTCATGATTGCGACAAACAACTGCGATTCTAGCAGCGTATTTAACCAATTACGTAGATGAGTAAAGTTAGCTTGGTCGAACCACGTTTTATCCACAAATGCGAATTGACGTATAAAGGGAAATATAGCGATATCAGCGACGCTCACCACATCTCCCATTAAATATTTTGATAACGTAAGGCGAGTATTTAAATCGAATAAATATACCTCTGCATTTTTACGATAATATTCTTGGCTATGTTCAGGATAGCCCACTGAGTATTTATACTTGTCTAGCCAAGGTTTAAAATCATGGTCGTTTCGATCGATTAAGAACTGTATCTCTGTCTGCTGATCTTGGCATAGGCTCGTATACCAGTTTTCTGAATCGTTTTGCTCTAATGCCCACATCATAATCTCACGACTCTCTTCAAGAACCTCCCCATTCGCCAGTGACATCACAGGGACAGTGCCCTTTGGAGATACATCAAGCATCTGTTTGGGCTTGCTCTTCAACAGTATCTCTCTGATTTCTACCGGTATATCGCTGTAGTGAATCGCCATACGGGCCCGCATGGCGTACGGGCAGCGACGAAAGGTGTAGAGAATGGGGAGATTGGTGTTTGGCATAGGGAGTAGTTTAAGTGATTGAGTGATAAGAGCGTTTGGTAGTGGTCATGTAGAGCGCAGTTTAACAAGCCACCTGCCTACACTGGGTGTCGAACGGTGTTCACCATCGCTACGCGACGTTAAGGCACCCCTCAGCCGTTCTTGCAGAACAGGCAGAATCACATGGCTTCGGCGACAATAATATTATCGGGTA
>CAWVSV010000136.1:0-3472 GCA_963933095.1 uncultured Cellvibrionales bacterium | reverse complement strand
TGCTCAGTGGGATTTACCAGTAGCGCGTTTGGTTGCTTGGGGCGAGGAGTCTCTGTTCGGTGTCTCTGGCACAGGCTTGGTGATTACCGAGGAAGTTGTCGGCGCGACTGATTTGTCGGTGTTAGCTAACAATGACTCTGCATTATTCGATGATGGACACTGGGTTGAAGCTATTACTCAGCAAATTGCAACGGCGGCCGCGACTATGCATAGGCATAAATTTGCTCACAATGATTTCCACTGGCGTAATATTTTAATCAGCGGACCTAATCAAAGCCCGCAAGTCACCTTAATTGACTGCCCATCTGGGCGCTTTTGGTGTTGGCCGTTTCTGCAACACCGGCGCATTAAGGATTTGGCCTGTCTCGATAAAATAGCGAAGCAGAAATTGTCTAGAGCCAGTCGACTGCGTTTCTATCGTCATTATATTGGTTTGAATAACATGACCGCTACAGATAAAACCGCGTTACAAAAGGTTATTCATTTTTTTGCTGGGCGCGAATAGGATTTTCTGTGAAAGATTATATTGATGATAATGTTCAGAGCTTGTTAACGGCTAATAAGCTGAAAGACTTTGACAGCTTATGGACACTGGCACTGACGCCTGTTGACAGGCCTAATACCGATCGCGGCGGCCGCAGCGAAGTGGCGCGGCTAAGTTTAAAAGATGCTGACGGTGCTGAGCAAGAATTTTTCATCAAGCGTCAAGTGAATCACCTATCGCGCTCGTTAACGGCGCCTTTTGGAGAGCCTACCTTTCGGCGCGAGCTACGTAATATTTTACTGTATCAACGCCGTGAGATCCCAGCTCTGGAGGCGGTGCTTTACGCTGAGCGAAAAACATCGGAGGGTTTACGGGCCATTATCATTACTCGCGCCCTTGATGATTATCGACCACTGTCCGAGCTATTGTCCGACTGGTCTAGCTTTGATGACGCTAAAAAGCTCAAACTACTGCGTACTTGCGGGCATTTAATCGGCCGCCTGCACAGTAAACGTATCGCTCATCGCTGCTGTTATCCAAAGCATGTGTTTATCAATTTAGACTTGCAGCCGGCAGCGCGTTTTATAGATCTCGAGAATGCGCGTTTCAGCCTAATGCCGATCCGCGATGCAATTAATGATCTCGACGCTTTTATTCGCCGCGCCCAAGTGTTTAGTGATAGTGATATAGAGCAATTGATCGCGGCCTATCTCGATAGCTATCGCTTGGGATTAACGCCGTACGGCCTGAAGCGACGACTGGCCGCTCGCAAGCGTCGCAAGGTACAGCGCAAAAAACCTTCACTATGAAATTATCACAGCTAGCCAATAGTGGGCGCTGCCCTGAATTGCCTCTAACACTGCAGTTACCTAACGGTGAGCTGCGCATTCTTTCTTGGTTGCGAGTCCTGCCTAGCAAACGCTATGTTGCCGAAGCTGTATGGATAACGCCCTCAAGTGAAGAGACAGTATTGGTAAAGCTATATTGTGGCGCGCGTGCAAAGATCAAAATGCAGGCGGAACTAAGGGGCTGCAAAAAACTACAGCAGGCGAGTTTGCCTACTCCGATTCTCATCGACTCGGGTGTGACAGAGGCAGTCGCTTGGCTATTACTGCAGTGGCTGCCCAGCGCTATGACGCTTGGTGAAAAGCTGCGAGTGACTGTCGATGACTGCTCTAGAGCATCTGTGTCTATGCCCGCAGAGCTGGCAATGGTTATTCAACTGTTGGCCGCCATGCATAACAAACATCTGCAACAGGCCGATTTACATCTCGATAACTTTATCTGCTCCAAAGGCGATTGGTATCTGATTGATGCCGCTGAGATTGAACCTGTTACGAATATCAGCCGCGAGAAAAACTTGGCCATGCTGTTAGCGCAGCTTCCACACGCCTGGTGGTCTGTGGCTATCGCCAGCTATGGTGAGCTGGATCAAGCACAAGTTATTGTCGAGGCGCGTAAACATCGTCTTTGGCGAGCTCGTGATCTGGTTGCCAAGTCGGGGCGCGATTGTAGTCTTTTCCAGTTTCAGCAAGACTTTCGCCAGCAGCGAGTTCTGTGGCGCAGAGAGGCGGCAAGCTTGGTACCGCTGCTCGACAGTATTGAAGCGGCCATGGCGAGCGGCCAGATGCTTAAAGACGGCGGTAGCTCTACGGTGGTACTTGTCGATTGGCAAGGGCAGCCACTGGTTATTAAGCGCTACAACGTTAAAGGGTTGGGGCATTTTCTGCGCCGCTGCCTACGCCCCTCTAGAGCCATACATAGTTGGCAGCAAGGACACTTGTGGCGAGTGCTGGAGTTGCCTACCGCAAAGCCATTGGCGGTTATCGAGAAGCGCTGGGGTCCGTTGCGTCTGGGCGGTTATTTAATTACCGAATACACGCCCGGAGAAGATATAATTGGCGCCTTTGAAGGCACTGGGTCCGAAAACCTTGTTGCCCAAATGAGTATATTGCTCGGGCGTATGGGTGATTATTACCTTAGCCACGGTGATCTTAAGGGCTCTAATGCCCTGGTTACTGAGCAGGGTTTGAGTTTTATTGATTTGGATGCCGCCCACCAGCATGTGAAACTAATAAGCTGGAAAAAAGCATTTTCAAGAGATTTAGGCCGTTTACAGCGTAATTGGCCGGGAAAATCTTCTTGCTATGAAAGAGTTGCCACAACGGTTGCATCGATTAAGTCGCGGCTGCTGAGCTAAAGGGATTTATGGCTAAGTTTATAAAAGTGTTACAGCTGCAGTCAAAGTATGCAGCGGGAGTGAATCATGTCGCCGACATGATTACTTCGGCCCTGCCCGAAGATCAGTATCAAGTGACTATGGCGTATCTTGAGGGAGAGCCTGAAGTCGCTAGGGGTAATATTCAATTATTTCATTTCAGTAAACGCCAGTGTCGAGGGCTTCGCCGAGAAGTCAAAGCCGAGCTGATGGCCTATTGCCGTGAGCAGCAGTTTGATATTGTTATCGGCCATCGTTTTAAAGCTATTAGCGCACTTATGCCGGTAGTGCGCAAACTCAATATACCCAAAGCAATAGCCGTGGTGCATGGTGTCGGTGATTACGACCGCTGGTATCGAAAGCTATTGGCGAACTATTATTTTGCTCGTCAATGGCAAGTAGTGGCAGTTTCTAACTATGTTAAAGATTATTTAGTTCGTGCGGTTAATGTATTTAGAGGTGATCTAGTAACCGTCATCGCCAATGCGGTCGACATCGATGCGCTGAATGATGGATTCTTGCCCCGTTTGCAGGCCAGAGCTGAACTTGGGTTAACTGAGGGTGATTTTGTATTTGGTGCTCATGGGCGTTTGGCTAAAGTTAAAGGCTATGACTACTTACTAAAGGCCTTTGCTCCGGTTGCCAAAGAGCACTGCCAGGCAAAGCTATTACTAATTGGTGAAGGCCCATTAATGGCTGAATTAAAACAATTAGCTGAGAATTTGGGTGTGGCAAAGCAGGTTATATTGTCGGGCTATCGAGAGAACGCT
>CAWVSV010000135.1:0-3481 GCA_963933095.1 uncultured Cellvibrionales bacterium | reverse complement strand
TTTAACGCTTTGCTTTTAGACAAGGTGAGTTCTGCGAAGTACGCCCAGTCAAAAGCGGCGCCAGGGTCGGTCTTACGCTCGGGGGCTATGTGCTCATGGCCGGTAATGCGCTCGGGGGTAATACTCGGGTACATCAGCATTAAAGCCGCACTAACCTCGGCCAACGCCGAGTACTGCTGAGAAGTATAGGCGATGTTATCGGTACCCTCTAACTCGATACCAATACTGTAGTCATTACAGTCTTTACGGCCGGCAAATATCGACTGTCCGGCATGCCAAGCGCGCTTATTAAAGTCAACAAACTGAGTCACGCAGCCGGTGCGCTCAATCAACAAATGCGACGACACCTGCATCACGGCAATTTCGGCAAAGTAAGAGTGCTGGTTTGGGTCCAGCTTATTGCAAAAAAATTGTTGCACATAACCGCCACCAAATTTGCCCGGTGGCAAACTGATATTGTGAATGACCAGCAAGCTAATATCATCATCCTTAGGCCGCGCATTAACATTTGGCGACGGGCACTGATTGGCACCACTGAGATAGCCATCAGCAATCAGCGTCGGTACCAACTGGCGAGGTTTACACGGCTTCACCATTAACACACCTGTTTTTGGTCAAATTGAACCGCAAATGCTACCATTAAAATGCACTAAGCCAAACTGCGCACCTGACGCAGATCATTAATAACTTCCTCTAATGCTCGCTCAAATGACATGCCGTCATCAATAACTCGTAATTCATTGCTTTTAAGTGCTCGTGCTAATTGCAGTTGATTTTTTTCAACGACTTTGACACCTAACCGATTGACAAAAATATACTTGTCAATCGAAGTAAGAATGGCCGCCAAACGGCAGCGCAAAGGCGGCTCTGTCGCCGACATTTCAAACCAACTGCCCTGACTTAAACTGCCCGCCTGCCGCCACCATATCGGCTCAATATTATCACCAAACTCGACCAAAACACCTTTGGCAGGGTCAACTGCGTCACTATTAACCACCATTACAGAGGCAACTGCAGCATCTGCAACTACCTGATTCGGCGGCGTTAAGGTCGACAATGGCGCAGCTACAGAGAGATGTGTGCTTTGCGCTAATACTTGATCGCACTGACGCTCTTTTACCGTAAAAGCAATAAAGTCGAGCAGCAACGCTGGTAACAATCGCTGATGAGCCTTGGTGTTCTTGTGCAATTGCTCAGCGATTGCCGAAATTCTCTCATAGAGGCGGCAGCAGCGGGCCGCCTCATGAGCCTCAAGCCGATGAGTGTTGGGGTCTTGCCAAGTCAGCGCCGCCGTCGATATTGCATTAATTAAGCGCCGGCCAGGATGAGTTGCGCTGGAGAAAAAACTCTTATCGTGTCGCACCACTCGCAGCAGTGGTAACTGCAAACGCACCAACAGTAATTTCATCCGCGCCGCCAAATGGCGCTCGGAAAGAATTAAGTCAAAAAGCATACCTACTGGATGACCAACATCTTCGGGGACCGATGCAATAACATCCTTAGCCGGCGCAGTTACTGCCGCAGAATCTGAGGCTGGAGTTGACGATGATACTAACGACGGCAGTATATTTGGCGCCGATAACAATTCGTTCAGCTGGCGATAAACTTCACCCAGCTGAGTCGTGAGCAAGCGATCACACAGCGTAAAAATCAGTAATTTAGCGTTAACATCAATATTTAACGCTTTAATTGGCTGGGTAAATGAATGACAAAACACCCTTGGAGAATAAGGATTGTTACCGGCATGAACCCTCACCGACAACTGATTGGCAAGACCTTGACCCAGCTGCTCAATGGCCTCGGCATAACGCTCGGCCAAACAGGTGATCATGGCATCCACCGCGACCAATTCTTCTCGGTTTTGACCCGGTGCCAAATCGACAGCGCCCAGCACAGGAACCTCGCTAGCACTGTTAGCGGAGGTCTGTAGCAATTGCGCAAACGCTTGGTCTTGCCCTGTAGTAAACCCCTGACAAATCTCGCGACGAGCGAGGCGCAACTGGCGCATCGACTCAAAATATGTATTTTGCTGCTGGATATTAGCGGCACTATCAGCCCGCTGAAACAGCGCATCCTCAGCCTGAGTAAACAGGTCGCTTAATATCGGCGGCCATAACTGCTGGTTTTTTTCGCGCAAGCGATGCATGGCCGCGGGCAGATGCGCGAGGGACTCTCGCAACACACAGGGCAATAGATCTTTGTGCTCATCCATTAAAGTGCTGTTTGAACTCCCAGACATAATGACACCAAACCACACATAGACAATAATAGCTTTAGTATAAACACGCTCATTATTTAGCCAAGCACCAAGGCCGTAAATAGAGATGCAATTCACATCCATACAAGGCTGTTATACTTAAACGCTTCAAGCGCTCTAATTTATCCTTAAAAGAGGAATAAGCTTTGTCCGCACAACCGCCCTCAGAGCACGCCGGCCGACCCTTTGGCCGAGGTATGCTCGTTATATTTTGGGTACTGGCCCTCGGAATGCTAACACTGGTGTTTGGCAATTTAGAGGATCGCCAGTACAACCCCAATCAGGCGCTCGCCGGCAAACAAACAGAAGCGCTGCGTGAAGTGGTACTGGAGCGCAACCGTTTTAACCATTATGTTGCCAGTGGGCTAATCAATGGTGTGCCGGTCACCTTTATGCTCGATACCGGTGCCAGCGCGGTGGTAGTGCCTAAGAACCTCGCCGCCAAACTTGGGCTAGTACCTGGTCGCCCCCATATTGCCCAAACCGCCAACGGCCAAGTACAGGTGCGCGCCACCCGCATTAACAAACTGCAACTGGGCCCGATAGAGCTGCTAAACATTAACGCCAGCATCAACCCCGGCATGAACGGCGAGGAGATACTGCTAGGCATGAGTGCCCTGAAACAAATTGAATTCAGTCAGAAAGGCAAGATGTTGACCTTGCGGCAGTATCGCTAATATCCAGCTCAAGATAAGCCTGATAAAATACGCAATTAAACAACTCAAGCCCCATAGCCATGACTGATGTACGTTGGATACAGCGCCTAGACAATTTAAATCGTGCCTATAAACACCTGCATGAATTAAGCCTTCGAGAAAACCTCGACTGGGTTGAGTCCATAGCGCTGATTAAATTATTCGAAGTGGTATTTGAGTTAAGCTGGAAGACACTAAAAGACTACCTGTACTCTGAAGGTATCACTGTCAAAAGCCCCAGAGAAACCATAAAACAAGCCTTTCAAATGGAGCTAATCGAAGACGGCGATTGCTGGCTAGACGCGCTAGAAAAACGTAACACTACTACTCATCGTTACGACGAAGCATTTTCAAAAATGCTAACCGACGTTATTCAGAGTCGCTACACCGCCATATTCACTCAATTACAACAGGATTTAAACCAAAGAGCACGCCACAGTGAATAGCCACTCAAATGCTCACGATTTCGGTCTAACAGAACATTACCTGGACGAAATACGCCAGGTTTTAGCTAAAACCCCAGAGATAG
>CAWVSV010000134.1:0-3610 GCA_963933095.1 uncultured Cellvibrionales bacterium | reverse complement strand
AAGAGTCTGTCCACGAAGTGAATTACGTCCTGCCGAGGCTGCTTTTCGCCGCAGGGGCCGATCTCAGGCATCCTGCCTTTCTCGGCATTCGTATCCTATACATTAAGGCGCTTATGCCTATACGAAACTGACTGAGGGGAAAACAACGAAGGCAGGGCGGAATAAGCATCATTACCCTCTTTGTCTAACCCATTTACTCAGGGCAGGCGCCTTTGATGTAGCCTATGACATCGGCCTTGCCGCAAGCAGTACAATCAGTGGAATGAGTCTTAAGGTTGCCATCGGAGTGTTTGGCACAGACCGGGTCATATTGCATAGTACATATCTGCGGACGCGGCTCCTTACATGTGGTCATATCGGCCATCGGGTTGGGGGTGCTGGCACAGGCGGCAAGACTGAGAATCGCACCGGTGAGAGCGACTCGAGTTAGAATAGACATAGTGATCTCTACAATAATTAAGGAATACTTAGTGAGCCATAAATTATCTTTACTGTCACTGATAGCTTGCACCCTATTGATTGGCGCTTGCAGCCACTATGACATGCCCGCTGCCGCCGACCTTGACCAGCGCCTGGAAACTCAATTAACCAATAACGGTATTAAACAATTTAGTTTCACCATCGAGCGCATTCGCGCACCGGGAATGGAGGGGCGCCATTCACGAGCAAGCTTTGCTAACGGTCGTAAAAAGTATAAAAATCCGGCTCAGCGCAATCGCGATTTGAAAGACTTTGCGCAAACCTTATTGGCTGCAAAAATGCTTGCGAGTGGCTACTGTACTTCGGGTTATATCCTCTACGAGGAACTGCTCAGTGTCGGTAATTACAAGTCGCGTGGCGAGTGTAATGAAGGTGCCGGCACAGATAGTGATAAGCTAGTTAGCGGTTGAATCTATTCTAAATCAATACGGCGAATGGCCATCTGCAAAAAATCGATTTTAACTTGCAACTCTGCGCGTCTATTCGCCGCAGCACTGGCATCATGTTGGCTCTGTATACCTTTAAGTACCTGTACTAACCAGCCTCGAATCATCACATAGTGACGCGTGTCCGTTCCCGCCAGCGCGATACTCTCAAGCGATTCTTTTGAAGGATATGCTATAGCGTAATCGACTTTTTGTACCAGTGCGCCAATGCGCAGGGTTTCAGTTTGAGTTTGAGTAAAAGCTTGGCTGGAGTTTTGATTGGTTGCGCTCACACAGCCATTAATACAAAGTAATGCGCACAAAATAACAGCAGTCTTCATCATCCAATTCCTATGTTTTAGTGGCTATTTAGGCGTTGGCCAGAGGGTGTCCGGCCACATCAAAAATTGTCCCGGCGCAGCAAAATCTCAATCTTGCGGGTCTGATGCAGTAGCTGCAACTAATGGATGTGATGCGCAACGATTATGGCACAACGCATATGCCAATTTCTGCGTATTGCCGTGTACAGTCAGCGATAAAATATTAGCCGTTAAAACCACAACAGTCATATTAATTACGGCCAGCATGACATTACGATTGGACCTAAGCACAGCACAACAGGCACACAGCTAGTCTGGTTGGAATTCCCGCGCGCACTGCTCACAGATACAACTTAATAGTTTTTTTTGTTCGGGCACTTTGTCGAGCAGTGTCGGAGAAAAATTTATGCCCTTAGTATTGCACCAACAGGTGGCAATACCCGTTATGTTGCCGCAGGCATTATCTCGCCGACAGAGAGGGCACAGAGCCAATTCAATAGTGTTTTGCATAGAGTTTCTTAGTTGCCGCGAAGTAACACATGACACAAAAACAACAGAAAAATACCCGTTAGATGGGTCGCTGACGCACGGACGGTTGATGTCCGAAAGTCCAAACGTTTAACCACCATGGCCGATATATCGAAGGTCTATTAACAATCATATATTTTAATATTGGGGCTAATCCCGAGGTCTAATTGTTGCTTAATGTCGGGTATTAGCGGCCATTTATTATCATTGTTTTAGGGTAAAACTGCCGTTTATCTGAGTTGTGTCTTTGGCGAAGGCGAGGGTAGCGGTGAGGTTACCCTGATTATCGGCAGCACTGAATATTAAACTCATATCGTAATTGCGAGAGGCTATCTCGGTTTTAATCTCACCGCTGTCGGGGTCGCGCCAGCGCAGATGGACGTGAGGCTGGCCATCAGTAAACGAATGGGCGTTAAACTCAAAACGTTTGCCTGCTATGCTTTGCTCTTCATCGGCAAACAAGAAAATCAACAGGCTTGGGTTTGCACTCCAGCTGTCGCCGCTGTATAGCTCTAAGGCCTGTTGATAGCGAGCCTGGGTAAGATTGACAGCGGTGCCGTGAATGCTGCCGTCGATACTGGCAGCGGAGATTGTTTGCGGGTGTTTTTTCAATTGCGCGGCTTTTAGTTCGTTCACTTTTTGCTGATAAATAGAACCGGCATTCTGCAGCTCTTGGCTGAGTTCTTTAGAGAGTTCTCTACCGAGTTCAGCGGCCATCTCAAAGCCTGAATTACTCGCCTGTTCGGCAGACTGGCTAATTTCGGCGCTGGCTTTTTCCATTTCTCGGGACATTTCATCAATGCCCTGATTAAGCACCTGGCCGAGCAGTGAGCCAATGTTGTCGGCCTCTTGGCCAAAAGTATCACCAATATTAGACAAGCTTTGATTCAGTGCTTGGCCAAAGCCAGAAAAGGCAGCGGTCATAGCCGCGGGAACAAGAGACTGGGTGGTTTTTTTAACATCAACTTTCCACTGTTTATCCACTTGAGTCAGCACGGTGTTGAACTGGTATTCGAGTGGAGTACCGTTTTGGCTGCCTTTATGATTTGTGCTAACTGTGGCAAGGTTGTCCTTGATAACCGTAGCGGTAAATTCGCTGTCAAAGTCACCGGTTTTAATCGCTTCGGCTTTGCTCTCTAAGCTTCCGGGTACGGCATAAGTCTGCGCTGTTTTCATATCGCCAGCTTGCACTGCCGCCCAAAACGCTCTGCTAACAACCTCAGGGCTGTCGGTTTTCTCGCAGGCGCTAAGGGCCATGGCTGCTATTAGTACCGTCACAGCGACGAAATATTTATGCAATACGGACATGGATACTTACCTTAATGGTACAAAATTATAGAGTGATCTAATCAGTCTACTGCCTGTTGGCTGAGTTGTAACACTCAATCTATTACGACAGTTTTGTGGCTTCAGTTATATGTCTTTATTATCAGTAATTCAGCTGCAGGTTAGTTGAAGTATGTCAGGTTAAATTGTTATAAAGAGTTATTCATTTGCAAAAATGCGGTCTGTTGCAGCTGTTGCCAGAGTGTTTAGTAAATTAATAAGTCTTCTTAGCGCCAGTTATCCCAGGCATCCATCACCTTCGATGAGTAGCGGTAGCTACCATAACTGCGGTTATATCTGGCCAGCGTATTGGCTAAAAGGCCGTCTGAGCTTTTGCAATCTAAAGAGTCGCTTAACAATAGCAACTTGTTATCTTCAGTTATCTCCAGTTATCCCAGGCATCCATCACCTTCGATGAGTAGCGATAGCTACCATAACTGCCGTTATACCTGGCGAGTGCATTGGCTAAAAGGCCGTCTGAGCTTTTGCAATCTAAAGAGTCGCTTAACAATAGCAACTTGTTATCTTCAG
>CAWVSV010000133.1:0-3695 GCA_963933095.1 uncultured Cellvibrionales bacterium | reverse complement strand
GTGTAAAGATCACCGCCAGCCATTTCATCAGCCCAAATATGGCGATAGATTGTTTCATGACTCAGCAGTTCCTCATGTTCATCCAGCAGCCAGCCAGATATCTGCTCAGGACTCAATTTCTCACGAAGCTTTGACTCAATCAACGTTACCATTGAGGGCGTCATCTTGGGGGCTTTACATGCTTCCGATCTACGGTTTTTAGCTTTGCGCTGTGCTTGCTTGATTTGATAGCTATTACCGCGGGTATTGCGCTTGAGCTCACGACTAATCGCTGACTGGCTCACACCAACACTATCAGCCATCTCTTGCTGGCTCATTTTAGTTTTCTTTAGGGCGTAAATTTGGCATCGTTGTTCATAGGTCAGTTGCTTGTAGTGATTAATCGGTGTATCTCTTGCCGGAGAAAAAACGATTAGCCTACAGGTGACTGACCGCCGCTTCTACTCATTCAAGTTATGCACTTCGATGTTGAATCCAAGATATTAGCGCGCGGGAATTTCTGGCCACCGCGTTTTTAAATGATAGACCCTTTTTTTCGTTTATTACTTTTATGGAAGAAACAGCAAAAAATGGTATGTGCCGATCTCGACAGACAAGACTGAACTTATTACGGCGCTAAACCGGTGGCGATCGCAGCCATATTTTTTTGACTCTACTGCACCATAAATAGGTCGGCTTAGTGGGTAATTGTTACGTATTTTCAATCTCTCTTCGCACCAGTAATTTAAATGGGTATATTCGACCCAAGATTTCATTTGATCTGGCTTGTATATTTTTTTCTCTCAATTAATTCGATATTTATTCTTATTTACTCGTGTTTAAAAATATTTTTTAAACATTGTAGGTTTTTAAATGTGTCGATAATGCGCCTATGTTCCATGAAAATTCAGTTTTTAGCTACGTTGCGGATTTTATTTCTGCTTGCTAGTGTGAGTTCGTTAGTTAATAAAAGTTATTGTTTTTTAGCGGGGCACCCCGAGAGTCAAACGCTTTTGTGGAACTAAAACTCTCCACTTTTTAACGCCGAAGTATTGGATTATCTAGCGGAAACAGGGCTTGTCGCGAATTTTTTTGCCTCGAACCCGGGCAGTAAATATGCCTAATTGGAGTTCGGGCATTGTAAATGGTAGACACACAAACGCTGACAATTTCATGGCAGCGTTTAAATAATCATAAAAACGAGAGATTTGATATGAATACTCGAAAACTAATGAAAGCGATTGCCGGCGTTACATCGGTAATCGCGACCATGGGGGTATCGCTGGATACTCTGGCCGCAACTAAAGACGATCACAATAAAGAAGTGATTGGTTATGTTTCTAACTGGGATCAGTGGAAGCACACCGACGCGGGTGTTGCTACTAAAGGTATGATCAACCATATGAATGTGCCTGTGGATAAATACACTATCCTCAACTGGTCTTTCTTTGGTGTTGCCAAAGACGGTTCTCTGCACTCGAGCGATCATCGCAATAAGCAGATTTTCGAAGAGAGCGCTGTTCAAGAACCTAATGACATACTCTTTACCGACATCTACAGTAGCTGGGACTTGTCCATGTACTTTGGTGACGTGGATAAAATTCAATACGTTCCGGACGGCGATGCTGCACTTCAGGCTCGTATTGCCGCCCAGGGGCTTACCTATACAACTGACACTTGGACTCACGCAGCTTCCGGTTTGACCGGTGGTTACCCAATTCCTGTTAAAAAGGTCGGTGGCTCCCCGGGTATTATCGAGTACGCACATGACAGCGGCTCTAAAGTGATGGCCTCTTTGGGTGGTTGGTCTTTGAGTAAACATTTTCCTGAAATGGCAGCTGATCCAGCCAAACGCGCGACCTTCATTGCCGATTGTGTGAAATTGATTGATATGGGCTTCGATGGTATCGATATCGACTGGGAATACCCTGGTGCTTTCGGTATGAATATTTTCGGCCATGATCCCATTACCGAAGCCAATGGTGGACGCACCACTGGTCACATAAATTTTGAGCTATTGATGCGCGATATTCGCGCTGCGATTGGTCCCGATAAGCTTATCACTGCAGCATTCTCTGCCGACATTCGCAAGCTGCGTGGATTTGATTGGGCTGAGCTGGATTCCAGCATGGATGCCTTCAATATGATGACCTACGACTATAACGGTGGTTGGTCGAACAATGCGGGGCACAACTCGCCATTGTATGACTACCCAGGTAGCGGTACCGGTCAGGATGCTGAAACTGCCGCTGTGTTGGCAACCTTTAACTGGGATTCACTGGCCAGCTTTATGGTCGGCGCTGGTGCTCCTCCAGAAAAAGTCAACATGGGACTGGCCTATTATGGCCGCGCTGTTGATACCGTTGATTTTGGTATGATAGGTAGCGAAACCATTAAACGCCAAATGACTCTGGACCCTGATGGTCCTCTATCAAACGCGATGGATGCCGATTGGGCTCCGTATGATGGTACTCCGACCTATCGCATTATTGAGGCAAATAAAAGCGGCTGGACTGAAGCCTGGGATGATGCCGCTAAGGTGCCATACCTGAGTAAAGAAGGTAAGTTCCTGAGCTACGATAATGAGAGATCTGTTGGTCTAAAAGCTGAGTACCTGGTCAACCATAATCTGGGTGGTGTTATTATCTGGACCGCTTCTGGCGATCTAGACTGTTCAGGTGGCACGACCGGCGGTGATGGTAGTCCCGCCATACTTCCAGTGTGTAATGGCTTTGCTAACCCACTGATGCAGAAGGTTACTGACGTTCTAGCAGATTATGTACCAGGTTCTTCAAGTTCTTCTAGTAGCTCTAGCTCTTCTGGCACCTCTGGTTCTGGTAGCAGTTCAGGTGGCGTTGTTATCGGTAATACCTGCGATGATTACAACGAGTACCCTAACTGGGCTCAGGGATCTAATGCCGTTGGCGGCGATAAAATGCACAACAACGGCCATCTTTACTCGGCCAATTGGTGGACTACCACAGAACCCACTATGACCGCCGCAGAATGGACATTGTTGGAGCAATGTGAAGATATAATTGGTTCTTCTTCTAGCTCTAGCAGTTCTTCTTCTAGCTCTAGCAGTTCTTCTTCTAGTTCTTCAAGCAGTAGTTCTAGCAGTTCTTCTTCAAGCAGCAGCTCTTCTTCAAGTTCTAGCGGTTCTACTTCAGATGTTGATAACGACTTCAACGGCGATGGTATTGCTGATGTTTTTTGGCGCAACGCTAACGGCAGTGCAGAAATTGCTATAGCAAACAGTAATGGTGCTATTGATCGTATCGAGAGCCTAAATAACAAGGCGAGTTATTGGACTGCCCAGCTGGGTGATTTCAATGGCGATGGCGCGGTTGATACGCTCTGGCGCGATGGCATGACAGGTGCAGTTAAAGTTGCCATTAGCAATGCCAATGGTAATCAAGGTGCCATGCATAATATGGCTGCTAAAGGTAGTGCTTGGCAGACCCATATCGGTGACTTTAATGCCGATGGTCGCGACGACATCTTATGGCGCAAGCCATCAGTAGGTACTGTTGCGGTAGGCATCAGCGCTGCCAATGGTGATCAGGCCCGCCTCGAGTCTTTCTTCGACAAGGGTGCGGCTTGGGACGTGTTCGTTGGTGACTTTAACGGTGACGGCGGTGACGATATGTTGTGGCGTCGCGGTACTACTGGCGAGTCTAAAGTTGTCTTAACCGATGCCAATGGTAAACAAGCCA
>CAWVSV010000132.1:0-3702 GCA_963933095.1 uncultured Cellvibrionales bacterium | reverse complement strand
CTCGTTCAAAGCGATAAAGCGTGGCTCGTTACGCAGCGATTTTAAGAACATGTTTTGGTCTAATGGCGGCCACAACCAGAGTGAATTTGGCAGCCACGCCTGTTTATACACCGCCCGTTCAAGCTGTTGTAGAGCGCGCTCATGATCATTGTTAAGAGCGTAGTACTCAACGTCGGCAATACCAAAGTCCATACCTCGATCCGCGGTGGGGCCTCGCTCTTTTAAAAACGCTTTAATCGCTGCGCCAACACGGCTGGCGTACTTATAATTAATATTGCGCTTTTGAATTTCACTGTAGTAAACAAAAAGGCGAAAATTACCACTGTCTATTGTAATGTCGTCGTCCAGCAGCTCGGGCGCTAAGTTTTCCAGTACCTCTGCGGCTTTTTTCATCCAGCCAGTCTGTAAGTCAAAATAGGCGATAGTGAGTTTATCGAGAGCATTTTGATCATTGCGCCGCTCCATCACATAGGCGCGCTCTACCTGCCAACTCAACGGCTGCCAATCGCCCTGCCAAAGGTTAACCAGCAGCTCTATCACCCTCAAATCAAAGAATGGCAAGTCGCGTTCCATACCATTGCGCACCCAAAAGTGAGCCAGTTTAGGCTGGTTAGCATTGAGAAGGGAATAACCAATGTAACGTGAAGGCAACAGTTCAGTGCTGGGCAGTTCTTGCTTTTGCACAACAAAGCGCTGACGATAATGGCTGGCCTGCATGCGCAGCTGCCCAATAGTCGTCTGGCTCTGAGCCTGCACAAACCAATCACGACTGTCGCTCCACTGTGAGTGATACTGAACTAGCTCAGATAACTTATGAAAACTTCCCGTCGCCAACAAGGCATTTCTATAGGCGGCAAAGGCATCGTAATAAAATGGGTTTAAGCCATAATTGTGTTTAGCCACTATTAACTGTAAATCAGGCCGCGCGATAAGATTCCAGTAAAGGCTATCGAGACTATAGGCATCAAAAGGTCGCTGTTTTATGGCTGTCGCCATACCGGCTGCGCAAGTATCAAATTCATCCACCCAGCAGTGACTGTCTGCATCGACTAACAGCGCTCGATAGTAATGCGGTGAATACTGTAACGCCTGTGTTTTACTCTCTTCAATACGCTGCAAAATTGCATCGATATCATAGTCGCTATAAATACTGAGCAGCCTAACGGTCTCTGCCCATAGCAGTGAATAAGCCAATAGGTTGTCTGGATTAAACTGAATCGCCTTTTGACTGAAACGAATAGTATCTTCTAAATCTTTTCGCGTTTTTGCCGCTTTAAAAAAATCTTGTGCCGCGGCAACAAACCAGTTTGTGGCCTCGGTACTGTTATTTAATAGCGGTGCGGGTTGCTCCTGCATAAGTCCCAACGGTTGCAGTTTGGTAAACAGCTCGCGTTCATACACCAACAAAGCTTGTGCTGCCTCATCCCGAGGCTGCTGCCACTGAGTAATAATGGTTCGCTCACGAGAGACCGGGTCGATAGACACCAGAGAGTAACGAGCGTTATCAGCATCGATTTCAACCGTTGGAATTAATATATGTGTGACTGGCGCTACCGATTCATAATGCGCCACTACTTTATGATAAAAAGCCTCGTCAGAGGCGATGGCGGTGCGCTCAAACTTTGGGATTAGCGCAACTTGGTTATCGACTTTTGTGGTCAACTGATACTGCGTCAATAATATTAATGTATTGGTTAGCGAGCGTTCCAGATCTGTTCCTAGGTGAGGGTCTGGGCGCTGGATTACAACGGTAGCTTTGGGTTGTTGCAGCAGCTCCAGCAGTGGATACATGGCGGCTCTAGGGTCAGTGTCTAGATTGGCATCAGTGCCTAAAATACCTGTATCTTGATTATAAAAAAGAACCCAGCAAAAGAGCACCGCTATAATCACTGCGACAGCAAACACCAATTCTTTGACCGGCCTAGATAAACGCACAGACAATGGCTGTTCTTCACCGCCGTTTAGCCCAGCGGCTTTATGATCAGCCAAAACAACACTGTCTATACCGACAAACATATACCCCTGTTTAGCAATCGTTTTGATATAGCGCGGCTGTGAACTGTCGTCGCCAAGCGCTTTTCTCAGGGTTGCTATTTGCTGGTAGAAAGAATTTTCTGAACAACCGCCCTGCCAGATACTGTCATTTATTTCGGTATAAGTAATGGGGCGACCGGCATTGTCGATCAAATACGCGAGAGCCTGGATCGCACGCGGTGAGACTTTATACTGATCATCGTCGCGCTCGATCATATTATCGAGCGGGTTGATTTTGCACTGGTCAATACGATACTGCGCACTGTCATTAACCGAACGCTGTTGAGCGTGACTCATAATATCCATCCGATGATTGCAGTAATATTTTTATCCATACCCATCATAAATCTCAGTGGCGCTTTAATCCACACTTCAGAGGCAAGTCTAATAATCTGTTTGGCTGAATGCGACTATTTGTCAAAACTCTGTACATAAAATAGGCATTACGATCCCATTATTACCTGTATGTGAACTCTGCAAAAAACGAGTTAACGAAAAAAGGTCAAGGTGCATAAAGGGCTATTCACCCCTATTGCTCTCGGTCTTTACTATTTGGAACCTAGCACTAAAAACTAGGGACAATCGAGATAACCATAAATGATGCGCGCATTATAGAAAACCGGCTGACCGGTATTTTATAATCGTTAAATAAGTGTGTTTTACCCCAACACTCCAGGTATTACCTGATTGGCATAGCCCTGATATGGCGGCGATGCGGTTGCGCCTAGTGCGGCAGCAGCGGTATGTATAACGTGGAGATTATTGTACGCCGCACTACCCGCGCGTATGTTGCCTTTGCGTATACTACTACCACCACCAGCAATAAGGTTGGGAACATTGTTGCTAGAACGGCACTTGCCGGCATTATTAGCTTGGTTAGCTTCGCTGGTTACTCTAATTTAAAACTCGATTCCTTGATAAGCAATCGAGTCATAATAGACGCTCAATCACACTAAAACTGAGCAAAGTCTACAATATAACGACGTTTTGAGAACTGTAACAGGCAGGCTCTAACACTTAGCAAAACCTAAGCGAGGCATTAGCTCTAATCTTCTCGCTATTTCATTGATAACATAGCCCCAAACCTGTTATTGTTATGATATAACATTGTTTTAGTTATCATTCTTATTCTCACTCTCATTCTCATTAAAGGAAGTTGTTCAATGAAAGTAGGTATCCACCCTGAGTATCGCCAGGTCATTTTTCACGACACTAGTATCGACAAGCATTTCATAGTCGGTTCCACTGTGGCGACCAAAGAAACCCTTGTTTGGTCAGATGGAGAAACATACCCGTACGTAACACTCGATATATCGTCGGAATCTCACCCTTTTTATACCGGACATCAGCGCCACAATTCTAGTGAAGGTCGCTCATCGAAATTTCAGCGTCGCTTTGGTTCACGCATTAAAACTGGCTAGAATCAGTTCTGGCAAATGGTTCAGTGAGTTCCAGAGAACATAGGTATAAGGACAGGCCTGTTCTGGATTAAGCTGAACCAAAACTTGAATGCCAGCGAGCTATTTGACGTTAATTTCAATACACACTGCAAGTGATCCAAACATCAAGATTACTTTCGGGAGTCACGCCCAGCAAGCCATTGGCTCGATGCCTGAGACGCAGTTTATTTACCGAACAAACTCCCGCACCAATACCTCACACCTCACA
>CAWVSV010000131.1:0-3933 GCA_963933095.1 uncultured Cellvibrionales bacterium | reverse complement strand
TTAATGCCCAAGTTAATCTCTTGGGTCTGCACTTCACTACCACCACCAAACAGAGACCCCTGCGTGTTGCGATTGTTAAAACTAACATCTAAATCTACCGTGGGATAATGACCACCTTTTAAACGCTTAATCTCATTACGCGCAGCATCAACCTCTTTGCGCCGTGCAGCAAGTTCAGGATTTTGCCCCAACGCCAACCGCCACCACGCATCAGGGTCAACTGGATCTGGCATTGCCTGAGCCGTATTCTGATCCAGCGTCGCCAAAGACCGCGGCAATACGCCGGTCAATTCACGCAACACCTCAAGGGAGTCTTTCAAATTAGCCCGCACTTCAACCTCTCGCGACTGTGACTGCATAAAGCGCGCTTGAGCATCAAGTTTGTCAGTCTGACGTGCCAGTCCATCGCGACGCTTCAGTCGCAACAACTCATAATGTTCTTCTAGTGAGCGACGCTCAGCTTGGGCGGAGGCAAATTCTTCATTTAATGCCAGAGCAATAAAATATGCCACCGACACGCGCAGCAATAGATCTTGTTCGACACCAATAAAAACAGCATCAGCTTGTGCCACTCGAGCCTTGGCAGCACTGTAAGCCGCCCAGTTGCTGTAATCATAAATAGACTGGCTGATTGATACCGAATACTCATCGGTGGGATAACTGGCAGAGCCCTGACCAAAAACCTCGTTATCAGAGCTAACGATATCCTGCGTAGTATCGGTGCGACCGAGTGTTACATCTAAGGTTGGTAGGAGTGCCGCGCGTGCTTGATACTGAGTTTCCGTCGAAGCCGAATGTTGATGTATAGCCGCCAGATAAGTGGGATCGCGTTGCTGTGCTAACTGGTAGATATCCAATAAGTTTTCGGCCTGCACCACTACCGAACTCACCAGCATTGATACACCGTAGATAGATTGACTTAATTTTTTACTCAACCTTGAAATTCTCAACACGGCGCCCTGCCCTAGATATTTGATAAAAAATCTTTACACACAAATAACTCTAGCAGCTAAAAACGCAAAAAGGGCAGCCATAGGCTGCCCTTTTTTAACGATATGGTCGGAGTGGCCGGATTTGAACCGACGACCCCTTGTCCCCCAGACAAGTGCGCTACCAAGCTGCGCTACACTCCGACATTGCTCACTGGAATATTACCGGCCAATGATCAGGCGCGAATGATACCGCAATAAAAGGG
The DNA here is from genome assembly GCA_963933095.1 of uncultured Cellvibrionales bacterium. Classification (GTDB taxonomy): domain Bacteria; phylum Pseudomonadota; class Gammaproteobacteria; order Pseudomonadales; family Cellvibrionaceae; genus UBA1124. The sequence goes on along the minus strand of CAWVSV010000131.1, from coordinate 2,738 downwards.
GAAAGCAAGACTGCGCTGATCGATAGATTCAATAAAAGATTAAACTTTAAGCAACAGCAACACTTCTTCAAGCTCGGCAATCACTGCGGCCACAACTCTTTCGTTTTGAACCTCACTAGTGACAGAAATTGCATCGCTAGAATTATTGGTGTCGCTCGTCATTTGCAGGCGAGCACCGCCAATAGTGAAGCCTTGATCGTAAAGTAAACCGCGGATATTACGAATCAAAAGTACGTCTTGATGCTGATAATAACGGCGATTACCGCGCCGCTTAACGGGTGTTAATTGCGGAAATTCCTGCTCCCAATAACGCAACACATGAGGTTTAACCGCGCAAAGCTCACTAACTTCACCAATAGTAAAATAGCGCTTGCCAGGAATCTCAGGCAGCTGGTCGTTATTACTAGGCTCTAGCACTGTGGTTCTCCGCTGTAATCTTCCACTCGAGACTTTAGCTTTTGGCCCGGCCGGAATGTCACTACACGACGCGCAGAAATAGGAATCTCCTCGCCAGTTTTTGGGTTGCGCCCAGGACGCTGTTTTTTATCGCGCAATTCGAAGTTGCCAAAGCCAGAAAGTTTGACCTGTTGGTTACTTTCAAGGGCCGTGCGAATTTCTTCAAAAAAGGCCTCCACTAGCTCCTTGGCTTCACGTTTATTGAAACCAAGGTCTTGGTGTAGCTTTTCTGCCAAGTCAGCTTTGGTCAGAGCCCCTGCTGTCATAACGTCTCCCTTAATCTATAGCAGATACCTTAACGCTGAACAGCGTTGAGCTTTTCACCTAACTGTACCAACACAGCATCTATAGATGCATTGATTTCTTCTTCATTAAGAGTGCGTGATGGGTGCTGAAAGGTCAACCCTAGGGCGATACTTTTTCTATGCGTATCAACACCTTTGCCAACATAAACATCAAACACCTTTAACTCAACTAGGTACTCACCCGCGGCTAGCTTGGCTGCGCCGCAAAGGTCTTGAACAGCAACTTGTTGATCGACAACCAGAGCTAAATCACGACGAACTTCGGGGAATTTAGACAAGGCATTAAAACTTGGTAGCGCCGCCGCCAAGACTGCCGACTGCTGTAATTCAAACAAATAAGCTGACTGGGCTAAACCTAACTTTTGCTGTAACTGAGGGTGCAGCGCGCCCACAATACCAACAGCCACGCCATTCTTGTGGATTTCAGCAGTCTGACCAGGGTGCAGAGCTGGATGCTTAGCCGCCGTAAAAGAGAATTGATCCGCCTGACCGCCTTTTTCCAGCAATGCCTCGACATCGGCCTTAATATCATAAAAATCAACTGGCTTAGCCTTACCAAACCACGACTCATCTGTTGCAGATCCGTAAATAACGCCGGCAATCATCGGTGTTTGCACCAAATTTTCAACACTGGTATCGGAGGAGACAAAACGCAGACCACATTCAAACAAACGCACACGGCTCTGCTGGCGATTCAGATTGTACTGCAGCGCCGTAACCAGACCTGGCCACAACGATGTACGCATCGCGGACATATCGGCGCTAATCGGGTTCTGCAGAGCAACCGGCTGCGCCTCAGGCTCAAAAGACTTCAACAGTGATTCATCGACAAAACTGTAGCAAATCGCTTCAAAATAGTCACGAGCGACCAAGGTATTGCGTAACTCGCTCAGATTGAGCGACTGTTCGTCGTCCGATTCAATAACAACCGGCACCGCCATACTGGTAACAGGCAGGTTGTTGTAGCCATAAATTCGAGCCAATTCTTCTAGTAAATCCGACTCGATACTGATGTCGAAACGATAGCTCGGTACAGCAAACATCCAGCCATCTGCATTAGTTTCAAGTAATTCAAGCCCAAGACGGGCCAGAATATCCAGCACCTCTGTATCGGCCATAGCAAAACCGAGGCCGCGGAGAATACGCTCACGTCGCAACGATACCTGACGGTCTTGAGGCTTATGTTCGTTTTCTACCAGTGTTAGCGGACCCGCTTCGCCGCCGACAATGTCGAGCAGCAATTGGCTCGCACGCTCGATGGCCTGCTCTTGTATTTGATAATCTACGCCGCGTTCAAAGCGATGAGAAGAATCGGTATGCAAACCATACTTGCGGGCGCGACCGGCAATCGCCAGAGGGTTGAAAAAAGCACTTTCTAAAAAGATATCTTTAGTAGTGTCGGTAACGGAGGTTTCTGCCCCGCCCATAATACCGGCCATAGCAACTGCTTTAACGTTATCAGCGATCACCAAAGTATCGGCATTGAGTATAGCTTCTTGGCCACCTAGCAGCGTTAGAGGTTCACCCTCTTGCGCCATGCGCACCTTAATACCACCACTGAGTGCAGACAGGTCAAAGGCATGCATTGGCTGCCCCTGCTCCAGTAGTACGAAATTAGTAATATCGACTACCGCATCGATAGAGCGAATACCGGCGCGACGCAACTTTTCAATCATCCATAGCGGGGTTGGACGCGACACATCCACACCGCGAATAACACGACCTGCATAACGAGAGCACTCGTCAGTTACCGCCAGAGATATCGGCAAAGTATCATCGTGGCTGGCCGCTACCGGGGCAATCTCTAGCCCTTTAACCGCAACACGATTGAGCACGCCCGCTTCACGCGCAATACCTTTAATACAAAGGCAATCGCTGCGATTAGGGGTTAAATCAACTTCAATAATCGCATCATCGAGATTTAAGTAACTGCGAATATCTTCGCCTACTACTGCATCTTGCGACAGCTCCCAAAGA
>CAWVSV010000130.1:0-4008 GCA_963933095.1 uncultured Cellvibrionales bacterium | reverse complement strand
CCATCCGGAGGGCAGTTATTTCATCCGTCACGATTCGATCCCAATAGCATAGCTAGTTGGTGTTCTTCTCTGAAAAAATGCACTTTTTCTCGCCAGCGACCGAGAACGAACTGCGCTGGGAGCACCATATTTAAAGGCTTGCAGCTATGCAGGCCTTTTTAGTCTGTGCCATTCGGCAAACGGCCTCTATTGCCCACCCAGCAAACCAATCATTTCGGCCCCGTTAATTGCTTTTTTCTACCACCTCGACAACACTTAAGGTGGTGGCGATTGTAATTCGCGAAATGTACGGTCTCTGGTATTTTTGGTATGGCGCAACATATATTAGTCGTGGACGATAACCCCGACAATCGCCAATTAGTGACGTGGATTTTAGAAGATGAGGGTTATCAGATCACTTGTAGTCCGGATGCCGAAGAGGCTTTGGTGCAGCTGGAAAGTTGTCACTATGACATGGTACTCATGGATATCTCACTGCCAGGAATGGACGGCAAGCAAGCGACACAGCTGATTCGGCAAAACGTAAAATACGGCAAAATTCCCATACTGGCACTCACCGCACACGCTATTATGGCCGAAAAAGCAGCTATTATGGCCTCTGGTGTCAACGCCGTGATCACCAAACCTCTCGACGAAGCCTTCTTGCTAGCAACAATGGCTAAATATCTGAAATAACTGATTCAGACATCACAGCCCACTTAATGCCGCAGCGCCGGACTTTGTAGAACTCGTCAATTAACTTGAGTTTGTAGTGAATGCAGGTATTTAGCTCGCTAATTATCGGTAATGCCGAAACTAATACACCTATTAATGCTGTCGCTGTTATTAATAGGCAAAAAAAACGCCCCGTTTAGGGACGTTTTTACTACAAGGCTCAGTTGAAGCTAGCCCTTCTCTTTTCTAATCTTAGCGACCAAATAGGAAACCACTTTTAACATGCCGTCTTGGCCATTGGCACTTTGGCCGGTAACTAAATATTTACCGTCGACAACCATTTGCGGTGTGCCGCTAATCTTGTAACTGCGCAAATTCGCTGAGGCCTTCTTAACCTGGCTGGTTACGCCAAAGGAGCTGTACTGCTTCTTGAAAGTTTCAACATCAACACCGGCAACGGTGTTAACAAAAGTGGCAATTTCATCTAGCTCGGTATTGGCGCTGCGGTTCTTTTTCAGAGCTTCAAACATTGGCTGGCGAATTTTGTCTTCAACTTTGAGGTTTTGCGCGGCATAAAAGATACGCGCATGAGCTTCCATTGAATCGTTCCACATAGCGGGCAAGTAAATCACCTCAACGTCGGCGGCCTGCTTTTCGGCCCAAGCGTGCATGATTGGGTCGAAGGTGCGGCAGTGACTGCAGCCATACCAAAACGCTTCAACCACTTCGATCTTGCTGCTGTCAGACGTGCGAACAGCTGGCTCAATAAGGGTGTAATCTTTGCCTTCTACATAGCTAACCGATGGACTAACAACCGCGTTAACGGCTGGGGCGTCGGATTCTGCACAGGCGGCCAAAGAGGCCATCATTGCAAAAATTAGTGTCAATGCGCGCATAGTACTGCTCCAGTTATTTAATTTTGAATGGTTTACTCGGGCTTATAGACCGCAGAAGTGATCAAGGTTCCGCTCTAAAGCGATTATGGACTAAAAACCTGTCTAATGGCTGAACGAATACATAAAAAAGGCGACCCAAGGGCCGCCTTTTTTATGATTATTTTATTTAGTGCAGACCGGAAATATAGTTGGCTACCGCAATAATCTCAGCATCGGACATATGCTCGGCCACCTGACGCATAACGCGGGTATCTCCGCCATTAGTGCGTTCACCGGCGCGGAAGTGGCGCAGCTGCTTTTCAATATAGGCAGCGTGTTGACCGCTTAGGTTCGGGTAGCCCGCAGGGCCGTTACCTAAGCCACGCGGTGAATGGCAGCCAGTACAGGCCGGAACACCGGTCTCGGCATTACCGCCGCGATAGACACGGGTGCCCAACTTGATAGCGTCAACCTTGATGCCGGCATTAACTTTCACTTGCAGCTCTTTAGCACCGGATATCTGACGCTTCTGGCTATTGTAGTATGCCGCCAAGTCCTGCAGATCTTGATCGGAGGAATTAGTCAGCTGACCGACCATTTCAGGAACCGCGCGGCCGGTTTTTTCTTTGGCGTCACCCTCGGCGTTGTCCCACGCCTGAATATCGCGCAATTGTTTGGTAATGTATTTTTCACCAAGACCCGACAATTTTGGGAAAGTGGGTACGAGGCTATTACCGTCGGCACCGTGACAAGCCCCGCAGACAGCCGCTTTGGTCTCGCCAGCGGCAGCATCGCCCGCAGCCATTGCACCCTGTGCCAGCACGACCATACCTAAAGCGATTAAAGAGTGTTTCAGTAGGTTTTTCATCAGGATATACTTCCGTAATCTCGGTTTAAATGATCATTGCTAATTATTATTGCCACTGTTAAGCCAGACTAAATTGACTATAAGGGCCCGCAAAGGTCTACAATGCGCTGAAATACAGGGCATTATATACCAACCAGCCGATAACTGACTATTCTACGCTGAGGTATAACCACCTTATACAATAACTTATTTGGACTGCAGGGCTTATATCATTGGCCCATTGCGTCCACTACTCAACATTTACGTAGGGTGATATGACCGATATTAATACCAATACCCAGCCCGTTATACATTTCAACAAGGCGGCCTTTGCTACTGCCGCTCCCAGCATTCGCCAGTGCCCCCCGGAAGAAGGGGTAGAAGTCGCCTTTGCTGGGCGCTCTAATGCTGGCAAGTCGAGCGCCATTAATACACTCACCAACAACAAGAAACTGGCTCGCACCAGTAAAACGCCGGGCCGCACTCAGCTTATTAACTATTTTAACCTGAACGATAGCCAGCGATTGGTCGATTTACCCGGTTATGGATTTGCTAAGGTCCCCAAGGGCATGAAGCATGAGTGGCAGCGGAATCTGTCCGAATATTTACGCGAACGCAAAACTCTCAAGGGCTTAGTGTTGATGATGGACATTCGCCACCCATTACAAAAGTATGACGAAATGATGCTGGGCTGGGCACTTGAAGCCGATATGCCAGTGCACATATTGTTGACTAAGGCCGACAAGTTAAAACGCGGTCCAGCACAAAGCACACTGCTAAAACTGCGCAAGCATCTCAAAACAATCGGCGCCGAACATTTGGCCACCGCACAGACTTTTTCTTCGCTGAAGCACACCGGCGTTGATACGCTCAAAGTGAAATTATGTGAGTGGTTGGCAATCCCTGAAGAAGCAGAAAAAATTGAAGACGACAGCAGTCAAAGCTAAGTGATTGCCCCAGAAGGACCGCTGGGTCTTAGTCTTGGCCGTAACCGCGCCGTCTGAAATGTCACGATACTGTCCAACTCTATGCCCCGAAGCAAGCACTGGGGGCATACGGCTATTATGTGCCTGACGCCGGTGCATGCCATGAAGCTCATAGCTGAACAATCAGCAAAACAGTGAACCCAAAGTTTTTTTTGCAGGGTGCGAGGCTTCGAACTTAACCACCGAACTTCGTGAGTTGAGGTTGCGATGTACGCGCCACGTCGTACAAATAAAAAGATCACTTGAACGAAGATCGCAGTGATACAGAGTAATATTAGCAACTGGTCCTGCATTGCCAGCATATAGGCTATCTACGAGCATAAAAAAAACCCCAGCGGTTTAGGCTAGGGCTTTGAGAGGAAAAATATTTGGGGACTTTCCTAAAGGTATTCTTTAAGGGTAAAACATGTCTTGCAAGTAATCTGTTTACGTTTCAGTTGTTATATATGAGTGGCGCCACGCTATTTAGTTCCAAATATTTTTAAATATTTTTAAATATTTTTAATCTACGTTTCTTTCGGTGTTTTAAGCCGCCTTCATGCGCCTTATTCCCATTGTTGCCGAGCCTGGTTAAAGCACTAAAAAGGCCTTCATAAAGGCTGCGTTAATGGCGTTAGCTAGTGTGCTTCATCCCAGTTGTTACCAA
>CAWVSV010000129.1:0-4343 GCA_963933095.1 uncultured Cellvibrionales bacterium | reverse complement strand
TTGACCACGTAGTGATCGCTATTGCGACCAGCAAGACCAAACGCCCACTGTTCACACTAGATGAGCGAGTGGAACTGGTTAAAAGCTCACTTAAGCATCTGGGCAACATCGAAGTTTGTGGTTTTGAAGGCCTGTTGGTAAATTTGGTGCGCGACAAACAAGCTAACGCTGTATTGCGCGGGCTGCGTGCGGTATCGGATTTTGAGTACGAATTTCAGCTGGCCAACATGAACCGCGCCTTGGCGCCAGAAATGGAAAGCCTATTTTTGACGCCGTCAGAACACCTGTCGTTTATTTCATCAACACTGGTACGAGAAATCGCCTCAATGGGTGGGGATGTAAAAAAGTTTGTCCCCGAGGCTGTCGAAGACGCGCTTAAGGTAAAATTCGGGCAATAGTTTATCGTCCATGACGCCTAGTTCTGGCATTGAGTGCAGTAGACAGTGGCGCGCTGACCAATACGAACCTCTTTTAAAGGTTTATCGCAGCGCACGCAAGGCTGACCACCGCGACCATATACCAACAACTCCTGGGCAAAATATCCGGGCTTGCCGTCGCCGCCAACAAAATCCTTTAAGGTGGTGCCACCCTGTTCGATGGCCCGTGCCAATATCCGCTTAATATTATCCACCAAACACTCTGCCTGCGCTTTGGTCAGCTTTCCCGCCAATCGAATAGGCTTAATACCCGAGGCGAACAGTGCTTCGTTGGCGTAAATATTGCCTACCCCCACCACTAAGTTGCTGTCCATAATAAAAGTCTTTAACGCCTGTTTGCGCTTGCGCGAGCGCTGGTATAGGTACTGCCAATCGAAATCATCCGACAGGGGTTCAGGCCCCAAGTGACGAATAAGTTTGTGCTCACCAACATCACCCGCCGCCCACAGCAGAGAGCCGAAGCGTCGGGGGTCGGTGTAGCGCAGCACCTGACCAGGGTCGAAACAGATATCGAAGTGGTCGTGCTTGGCCACGGGTTCGTGCATATTAACTATACGCACACTGCCCGACATACCTAGGTGAATGAGCGCGCAGCCGTGACTAAAACGCAATATTAAATACTTGCCGCGACGCTCCACTGCCTGCAATTTATGCCCCGCCAGCAATGCCGGTAAAACTCTCGGTATCGGCCAGCGCAGCTGCCAGTACCGCACCACTAACGCGGTAACCTTGCGCCCGAGAATATGCGGCTCTATACCTCTGCGACTGGTTTCAACTTCCGGTAGTTCAGGCATTAATTGCTCCCAATAATTGCTTAGCTCGGCACAGTGCGAGGTATTTATTTCTGCGGCGACTGATTTTCAATTCGGATAATTCAGACCTGCCGCCACTTTTTTAGCACTCAACACATTTACACTCGGTGATTGTACAATAATGACTTAACTTTAAGGCGCAACCAAAATGGCAATTTTGTTAGGTGTAGACACCGGTGGAACCTTTACCGATTTTGCTCTTTATGAGCGCGGCAAAATTCGCATCCACAAAGTCCTCTCCACCCCCGAAGCACCTGAGCGCGCGATATTGCAGGGTATCGACGAATTGCAATTGTTGGCAAAAGTTAAGGCTGGCGAGATCACCATTATTCATGGCAGCACTGTTGCCACCAATGCTGCACTTGAAGGCAAAGGTGTACGCACCGCATTTATCACCAATAAAGGTTTCAAAGATCTACTTAGCATCGGTCGTCAGACACGACGCGAGCTCTACAATTTACAACCCTCCTCAATTGAGCCACCTGTCGCTAGTGAGCTGTGCCTAGAGGCGGATTGTCGCACCGATGCCAAGGGCCAATCACTGCAGGCACTGAGCGACAAAGACTTGCAGCGACTGGTTGATGCGGTGATTGCACTTAAAGTGGACGCTGTCGCCATCAACCTACTGTTTTCTTTTCTTGCCCCCGAAGATGAACAGCGCATCGAGGCAGCACTGCGTCAACAGGCTGACAGTCAGCTATTTATCTCTCGCTCCTCCTATGTGCTACCTGAATATAAAGAATATGAACGCGGTATCGCCACTTGGTTAAATGCTTATTTAGGACCGCTGGTGCAGAGCTACCTGCAGCGCCTACAAAAGGCCGTGGCGCCCTCACCGCTGGGCGTTATGCAATCCTCTGGCGGCACTATCGATGCAGAGCAGGCCGGGCAGCGCGCGGTCAATCTTCTACTTTCAGGGCCTGCCGGTGGCTTGGCGGGCGCAAACTACTTAGCTGAATTAACGGGCCGACAAAATCTACTTACCTTTGACATGGGGGGAACCTCAACCGATGTTGCCGCGCTTAACCTGACAACTGATGGCGGCTTACAGTTGACCTGTGAAGGCAAACTCGGCCATTACCCCATATCTGTGCCCATGGTAGACATGCATACGATTGGTGCCGGTGGCGGCTCACTGGCGCGTGTCGATTTGGGCGGACTCCTGCAAGTGGGGCCAGAGTCTGCAGGCGCGACCCCCGGGCCAGCCTGTTACGGTCGCGGCGGGTTAGCCGCCACAGTTACCGATGCCAACGCGGTGCTAGGGCGCTTGCGACCCGACAATTTCCTCGGCGGCGCCATGACATTGGATCTAGGTGCCGCTGAATCGGTTCTGGATACAATTGCTTCGCCACTGTCACTGTCGCGCTTGGAAGCGGCACTGGGTGTAATACAACTCGCCAACGAGCATATGGCAAGAGCTTTGCGGGTAGTATCGGTAGAGCGCGGCTTCGACCCCAGCGACTTTCAACTCTGCTGTTTTGGCGGCGCCGGCGGTCTGCATGTGTGCGCACTGGCCGCGACACTCAATATGCATCGCGCCATAGTGCCGGTACACGGCGGCGTGTTGTCGGCCTTGGGAATGCTAGCTGCCCCGCGCGAGCGACAAACCTCACAAGCTTATCTGCGGCCTCTGCCCGAGTGTACAGAAGAGCAACTGCAGCATCAGCTAGGGCGCCTGGCCCAACGGGGTCGGCGCGAACTGCAGCGTGAAGGGGTCACCGCCGCCGCCATCGAACAACAGCCAAACCTCGATCTGCGCTATTGCGGTCAGAGCTATACCCTCAACATTCCTTTTGTAAATATTCAGCAAGTTAGCGAAGACTTTCATCAGCTGCACCAACAGCGCTATGGTCACCGCCTAAACATAGACATAGAACTGGTCAATTTGCGTCAGCGGGTCTTCGCTCGCAGCAAAGGCATTGAATTGCCTACCGTCGCCATCGGAACGACTGCGCCCTGCGACACAGTGGCACTCTACAGCTTGGGACAGACCAATATCTATCAGCGCCAACAACTAGGAGCAGGTCAGCGTATTAAGGGCCCCGCACTGATTTGCGAGACAGTTTCAACCACGTTAATTGACAATGGCTGGGTGGCCGAAGTCGACACCTGGGGTAATTTAATGCTGGCACAGCTTAGCTTGGGATTAGAATAACTCAGGCGCCGATGCCTGATCATCAAACTATTACTATAGCCGCTCTAAACCGAATACCTGCGCCAAGCTACAGGCATAAAAAAACCCAGCCAAGGCTGGGTTTTTTTATCGAAGGCAATCAATTACTTGATTTTGCCTTCTTTATACATAACGTGCTTGCGAGCAACTGGATCGTACTTTTTGATTTCCATCTTGCCTGGCATATTACGCTTGTTCTTGTCAGTCGTGTAGAAGTGACCAGTACCAGCGCTTGAATTCAAACGGATTAGATCGCGCATTGTAATTCTCCCGAATTATATTTCGACAATAAATTGTCGCTAAATTTAAACTTTTACGCCGTTAGCACGAACGTCGATTAGTACCTTATCGATACCAACCTTGTCGATGATACGCATGCCTTTAGCAGACAGGCGCAGCTTAACGAAACGCTTCTCAGACTCAACCCAAAAACGGTGAGAGTGAAGATTTGGCAAAAAACGACGCTTGGTGTGGTTTTTTGCATGAGAAACATTATTACCTGTTACAGGGCGCTTGCCGGTAACCTGACATACTTTAGACATTGTCGTGCCTCTTAATAATTTACCAATGCCACCCTGTGGCAAGGGCAGACAACCGAATCTTTTAAATATCTAAGCTCAAGGCTGAGATACTCGATGAATAACGCCCGTTAAAGGCATTGTGGCAACGCTTTATCAACGTTTACTGCACCCCCGTTTGGAGGCGCCCACAAAGAGCCGCGTTTTATACCAGAACATCCCTGCCATAGCAAATAAAACGCTGGAATTTTGCACATTCAGTAATATAAAAGGGAGTATTTTCACTTGCGACCAGAAAAACAACTTATTAGAGCAATCCGCGCTCGGCAAACGACACCACCTCGCCAGCTCCAACAATCATGTGGTCTAACACTTGTATCTCTACCAATGCCAGTGCCTCAGC
>CAWVSV010000128.1:0-4628 GCA_963933095.1 uncultured Cellvibrionales bacterium | reverse complement strand
ATGCTAGATGCTAGATGCTAGATGCTAGATGCTAGATGCTAGAAAGAATACACTAGATCAAATACTCACTTTGCATTTAGCGCCCTACTTATTATGATTAAAACCCTTATAGCTTTCGATTACGGCACTAAAAATATTGGTGTTGCTTCTGGCACTACACTGGCAGCCATCACCACCGAGCTGCCAACTTTAAAAGCCCGCGACGGCGTGCCCAACTGGGATCAAATCAGAAAGTTGCTCGACGACCGCCAGCCCGATTTGGTGCTAGTGGGCCTGCCGCTAAACATGGATGACAGTGAAAGTGAGCTAGCCGCGCGCGCACGCAAGTTCGGCAACCGCTTACACGGCCGTTTTGGCGTGCAAATAGAAATGGTAGATGAACGCTTATCAACCTTTGCAGCCAAGGGCGAAGCGTTCGAGCGCGGTTACAGCGACGACTACAAAAACAACCCAGTCGACTCTATTGCCGCTCGGCTTATTTTAGAAAGCTGGATGAATCGCTGAATCTAGCCGGTCGTTAAAAAGGCTCCTGGCTGTTTTCAAAACCCTGAAAGTAAAGATGTATCGGCCTATGACTCTTGCAGAGCATCTTTTTTTCGAAAAATCTGGCGCTATTAGTGCTGATAGCTCAGATTATTGAAATAAATACCTGCCTTGTACCTGAGTAAAACATTGATTGTATTCGCAACGGTTTACCGCGCAAACTATTGCATACATGGCATCTAGCCATCATCGCTATGACCGCAGGTCATAACACTACTGATTTGTTAATTAAGGGGATGCATCGCGCAATACGCTGGCCGATCGGTCAGTAGCAGCGCCGACAACTCCATAAGGGGAGCTTATTGTGCCGTTTTATATCTAACATCAGCGTTTACTTAACTGATCATTTATCTGTTGATATGATCGAAATAGCCCAACTCAACTAAACTCGAACTTAAACCCAACCAAAGCAGAGTATTAGTTGTCACGATAAGCACTTAATATAAACTTACTTTTGACCTCAAGGACCACTCATGCTCCCTAGTATCCGCCTCACCTCGCTAATCCTCGCCGCTGGCTGCCTCGGTTTAATTGCCACCGGTCTCTATATGCAACATATGCTGGGACTGCAGCCCTGCGCACTATGCATTACTCAGAGAATTTTTATTATTGCAGTGGGGCTGACGGCCTTCGGCGCCTTTATTCACAACCCTCAAAACACAGGCCGACGACTATATGCGGGCATTGGCGTTTTGCTGGCGATAGTCGGTGGCTATTTTTCCAACCATCATATCTGGTTGCAGGGACTACCCGCTGACGAAGCGCCCGCTTGCGGACCCGGGCTCGATTACATATTTGACACTTTTCCACTACAAGAAGCGCTAACAGTACTACTTAGGGGTGACGGTAATTGCGCCGAAATAGTTTGGTCGTTTATGGGCTTGAGTATCGCAGGTTGGACCTTAATCGCCTTCATTGGGCTGGCACTGATTAACCTTTGGCAGCTACTTCGCCAGCAAGATTAAAGGGCCGTTGCAGTCAATCTCTAATAAGCCTTGATTAGACTGCAACTGATTACCTGATAAACTGAAATTTTATAGTGGATACAAGAAATTAGCCCCAACGAAGTTCGTCGAATTGATCGCATCTAATCAATACTATGCCCCTATTTTACCCCTGACAAGACCCTATCGAGTAATTAAAAAATATCGTCGTCAATTACTTTTTTTCACTTGCGGGTGAGACCTTGATCACATACCTTAAATCTACACGCACCAATAAATGATGCAGGCATGGCGTTGTATAGGCGTCGAGAAGATGTGTAAAACATCGGCAATGACCCTTTTTAAAAGGGATATTTCGAAGGATAGAATCTTATGTTAGAAAACTGCAAATCGGCCAAAGAACGTTGGGGCGGCGTCAGTAATATTATTGACCGCTGGTTACAAGAGCGCCAAGATTTACTGGTGCAATACTGCGCCCTCAGTAGCCACCTCGAAGACAATGAGGCTGAAGAGCTAATCGAGAACGGTAAAGACCTAAAATCTCTGTGCCAAATTTTGGTCGACTATATTTCAGCCGGACACTTTGAAGTCTACGACCAATTGCTTAAAGAAGGCCGTGAATTTGAAGATGATGAAGCGCTGAAAGAAGCCGGCAAACTGTTTACTACTGTCGACAATACTACCGAGCTGATTCTTGACTTTAATGACAAGTATCTTGAAACCGACGATCTAGAGGCCATCACGGTTGATTTGTCACAGCTAGGCGAATCCCTTGCCACGCGCTTTGAAGCAGAAGACCGCATGATCGCGGTACTGCATATTGCCCATAAAGACTGGGTTACCTAACCAATCGGTCACGCCTGCTTAATCTAGGCTTTCGAGTATGCTACCGGCGCACCACTTGAATTGCCGACAAGCCTACCGTTGCAACGTTTACATTCTTGGTAAACTATAGAGTAAGCGCTCACCTTGGGTGTGCGCCTAACTCTAAGTTAGGCTATTGGCAGCCCGCGCCATAGCGGCTATCGAGGGACCATTGATAGGCATCAGAGGGCCGCATTGCTTGCTGCATACCATTGGTTGTACAGCGAGCGAAGCCACCAAAACCGGGTTCGTAGTGTTAACTAATATCGCGATAACAAACTCAACCGCTATGCAATTTCAAATATCAATAACGGCAAATAATAGCGCAAACGCGCAGCGTTGTTGTGCAAAATACATTAATAGATATTAGCTCATACAATACCTACATCTCCTACCTCCTTATTGGTCATGCCATAAAAGACATCGCCACAAGGTTTTGGTTTATTAGAATAACGCACGACTGAAAGAACTCAGGGGGGATAGAGTAATGCAGGAGCAGTGATTGAAGTATCCTAGAGCTGCCCTGGCCTGCCAACGTGTCGGCCTCGCAGAGGCATAAACCGGCGTGATCAGCGAGGAATTCGCGACCATAGGTAGGCTTTCTAAGCGATATAGCCAAAATCAATTAATACCGATCAATACCATAGGCACCAACAAATACTTTTCTATTGGCGAGTTCCTATCAGATTCAAGAGATGCTCACGCACTTCCGCGTGTGTATTAAAAACCCAATCGGCGGACGCCAGTGAACTGCGAGAAATATAGTCGTGATGGATAGCGAGGCAGGTAAGCCCTGCAGCCTTGGCACTAGCAATACCACTAGCTGAGTCCTCGATAGCGACAGCTTCGTCCGCAGTCACCCCAAGCCTATCCAAAGCTTGCAAGTAACCATCGGGGGCGGGCTTATTAACGGCAACATCGCTGGCGGTTACTACCGCGCCGAGCATCGACGCCAAGCCATTACACGCAACCGTATTCAACACACTGTCGCGCATGGCTCCAGAGACTATAGCAACTTTTAACTGCATGCCATGCAGTTCACGCAGCAACTCCATGGCACCAACAATAGCGGGGAAGCCCTTCTCCTGCTGATACTCTAGCGCCGCACGCTCTTTTATTGCCACCAGCTCTGCTACGGTGATATTCAACGAAAACCGTTCAATAAAATAACCGGTAGTTTTATCCACCGGCACACCGATACAATCCCGAGCGAATTCAGCAAAGCTTACGCTGGCACCATAGCCTGACAGTAATGCATTCCAAATTTTACAGTGGCTGGCTTCAGAGTCGACGAGGGTACCGTCATGATCGAAGAGGATGGCTCTTAACATGATTCTGTGCCGCAAAACTTAATAGGACCACGATTATAGCGCCCTATTAAGCCTGCAGCTAAAGTCACCGCTAAAAGCTAAACCTCACTCCCAACTCAGCACCGCGGCCAGCCGCTGGGGCAATATTACGCAGATAAGATGTGGAGTAACGAATCTCTTCATCCAGTAGGTTATTGCCCTTAAGAAAGACCAATATATCGCGTCCACCATTCAAATCAAGACTGTAGTTGAGACTGGCATCGACACGGCTATAACCGTCTGTCTCGGTCTCATTCTCACCAGGCTTATCCTGTTTGGCGGCCTCAACCCAGCTAACCTGTAAACCCCAACTGTCTTGCTCAAAATTAACTTCAGCACCAACACGATGCGGCGGTAGGCGCGGAACATCGGCGGCACTGCCGCTGAGATCATCGAAACTAGCGGTCACTCGATCGCCAAACAAACGTACATTCAGATTATCCGTTAGCGGCAAAGTCACCTCAGCCTCAAGCCCCTGAAAAGTGGCATCATCCTGAGTGTAATCATATATAACTAAGTCGCCTTCAAAATCACCTGTATCCTGCTTATAAATAAAATCATCAATGACATTATGAAATAGGTTGACCTGCGCGTGAATACCGCCAAACCAAGTACTGGCGTCGCTATCGCCGTGTAGATGCCAACCAAGCTCCAAATTGCGACTAGTCTCTTCCTTCAAGTTGCGATTACCATTATCGATACTGTTAGTTGCTAAGTGAGCACCCTCAGACAATAACTCCTCGACACTCGGCGCTCGCTGAGCGCTGGCAATACCAAAACTCACACTCTGCTGATCAAAGTAGCGCCACTGAACCGACCCCGAAGCACTGAAAACATTGTGATCAAAGTTGTCTTTGCTGCTGCCATGGTCATCATGGTCATCATGGTCATCATGGTCATCATGGTCATCATGGTCATCATGGTCATC
>CAWVSV010000127.1:0-4652 GCA_963933095.1 uncultured Cellvibrionales bacterium | reverse complement strand
GCATAAAAGCGGCGGCCGAGAAAGGGCTGGCTTCAGTCGGAAGCTTTAAGTAACTTCTGCCTCAACGACTTTCGTCAACTGCTTACACAGAGTTTCAACTTCTTTGGCATCCTCACCTTCGACCATTACCCGAATTAGAGGCTCGGTACCCGAGGGACGCAACAGTACGCGACCGCGACCTGCGAGCACGGATTCAGCGGCAGCCACTGCCTCGTTCACAACGGTATTAGCGGATAGATCACAGCGCTCATTCATGCGCACATTAATCATTAGCATCGGTAGCTTATTCATACCCTGCTTAAAATCATGAAGATTTTCGCCGGCGGTCACCAGGCCCAACAGCACCTGTAACGCAGCAATAATTCCATCGCCAGTAGTGCTGACATCGGCACAGATAATATGCCCAGAGGACTCACCGCCTAACTGCCAGTCATTTTCGCGCATTTTTTGAATCACATGTCTGTCGCCGACATTGGCCCGAGCAAAGGGGATTTTAAGTCTTTTCATGGCCAGCTCGAAACCGAAATTACTCATAAGAGTGCCCGCTACCCCGTTGCAACCACTGCCATACTGCTGCTGGTAGGCGGCAATAATATAAAGAATCTCATCGCCATCGACGATCTCGCCCTTATGGTCAACAAAAATCAAACGATCGCCGTCTCCGTCAAAGGCAATGCCCATATCCGCCTCTTCTTCTAGCACTTTGCGTTGCAGCGCTTGAGGCTTAGTTGAGCCACAGTCGAGGTTTATATTAGAGCCATCGGGCGCTACTGCCATAGTAATCAACTCGGCACCCAATTCGTTGAATACGTTCGGACCGACGTTATAGGTGGCGCCATTAGCGCAGTCGAGTACAATTTTTAAGCCCCTTAAGCTAAAGCCCCAAGGCATGGTGCCTTTACAGTATTCAACGTAGCGACCCGCCGCGTCATCGATACGCACCGCCTTGCCTAAATGCTCTGACACCGTCATAGGCTGGTCGAGCGCCTCTTCGATGGCCCGCTCTATTTCATCAGGTAATTTGGTACCGTTGGCACTGAAAAATTTAATACCATTGTCAGTGTAATCGTTGTGCGAGGCACTAATTACAATGCCGGCCTGGGCTTGAAAAGTTCGGGTTAAATAGGCAATAGCAGGGGTAGGCATAGGGCCGAGTAAGCCCACATCGACACCGGCCGCGATTAAACCGGCTTCTAATGCCGATTCAAACATATAGCCAGATATGCGGGTATCTTTGCCGATAAGAATACGGTTAGGCCCTTGAAAGCGAGCACCTAATACTCGGCCAGCGGCCCAGCCCAATTTCAACATAAACTCAGGCGTAATAGCGCCAGTACCTACACGCCCGCGAATACCATCAGTGCCAAAATATTTACGAACCATTGTTGTCATCTCTCAAAACTAAGATACGAGTTAGTACCACCCTATCTAAAACCGCTGTAGCCGACAGTCGCGACACATTAAGTGCTAATATTTTACGCGCTAGCGGTAGCCATTTGAACTTTTAGCACATCTATAGTGGCGGCCACATCATGCACCCGCAATATCTTAGCGCCACCCTGTGCGGCCAGCAGAGCCAGCGCCAGACTGCCCGCCAAACGTTCGTTGACGTCACGCCCCAGTAGACGCCCCAACAACGATTTACGGGATAATCCAGCCAATACTGGCAAACCCAGCTCTACCAAATGCGGCAATTGCTGTAGTAACTGTAAGTTATGAATGTCGGTTTTGCCAAAACCAAAGCCCGGATCAAGCCATATATTACGTCGAGCAATACCCGCCTGTTCACATTGAGATACCCGTTGCAGTAAATAGTTCGCAACCTCGGAGACTACATCGTCGTACTCGGGACGATCTTGCATAGTTTGCGGCATCCCCTGCATATGCATTAAGCACACAGGTAGACCAGTGCTGGCAGCCGCAGCCAATGCCCCGTCGCGAGTCAATGCACGTACATCATTAAGTATACCCGCGCCAACCTTGGCCGCCTCCAGCATTACCTCAGGTGAACTAGTATCGACTGATATAACCACATCGAGCTCTCGCGCAATCAACTCGACCACCGGAATGACCCTGTTGAGCTCTTCATCGATCGGCACCGGCGCCGAGCCTGGGCGAGTGGATTCACCACCGATATCTATAATAGCTGCGCCCTCGCTCACCATCTGTTCAGCGCGTTTTAATACCATACTGTAATTGAGGCTGTTTTTTAAATACAGCTGGCCGCCATCGGAAAAGGAGTCTGGGGTGACGTTGAGTACACCCATAACCTTCACCGTACTAAGATCTAGAGTGCGCGGACCGCATTGAAATAACATAGGCATGGCAATTGAATCGAAGCAAAAATTAATGAATTTAACCAAAAAAACCGCAGCCTGAGTTAACCCAAGCTGCGGTTTTTTAATATTTATCAGTGATGCTCTGCAGGTCCGCCAATGGGGCCAGATTTATCATCCTCGGCATGCTCTTCATCATCCGCATCCTTTGAGTCATTACCTGTGTCAGTGTGCCCACTGAAATCGGTGTCATGCCACTCTCGGGGCGGACGCACTTTACGGCGCTGCATTAAATCTTCAACTTGCTCCGCATCAATGGTTTCATATTCCATCAAAGCGTCTTTCATGGCGTCGAGTATATCGCGGTTATCGCGCAGCAACTTCTCTGCTCGGCCGTAACAACTATCGACAATATTTCGTACTTCTTCATCAATAATTTTGGCAATTGCTGGAGAATAATTTGCAGTGCCAGTACCAGGGTAGGCACCCTCGGTTTCACCATAGGTAAGCGGGCCTAAATTCTCAGATAGACCCCACTTAGTGACCATATTGCGGGCAATTTCTGTTGCGCGCTCAATATCGTTAGATGCACCAGTGGTAACGCCATCTTTACCAAGCGTCATCTCTTCGGCAATACGACCACCAAAAAGAGTACACAATTGAGACTCTAAGCCACGTTTGCTGAGGCTATATTTATCATCCTCAGGCAGGAACTGGGTAACACCAAGCGCTCGGCCACGAGGAATAATAGTTACCTTGTGCACTGGGTCGTGCTCAGGCACCAATTTACCCACGATGGCATGACCGGCTTCATGAAAAGCCGTATTTTCTTTTTCTGTCACGCTCATCACCATGGACTTGCGTTCGGCACCCATCATGATTTTATCGCGCGCTTTTTCGAAATCTTCCATAGTAACAGTGCGCTTATTACTGCGAGCCGCAAACAGCGCCGCTTCGTTAACCAAGTTAGCTAATTCAGCACCAGAAAAACCGGGAGTACCGCGGGCCAAAATGGCGGTCTTAACACTGTCATCGACTGGCACCTTCTTCATATGAACGTTTAATACCTGCTCGCGACCACGAATATCGGGTAAACCAACGACCACCTGACGATCGAAACGGCCCGGGCGCAACAAAGCCTTATCCAGTACGTCAGGGCGGTTAGTAGCGGCGATAACGATAACACCTTCATTACCTTCAAAACCGTCCATTTCAACCAGCAGTTGGTTCAGCGTCTGTTCGCGCTCGTCGTTACCACCGCCATGACCACCACCCCTGTGGCGACCCACAGCGTCAATTTCATCGATAAAAATAATACACGGCGCTTGTTTCTTGGCCTGTTCGAACATGTCGCGTACACGTGAAGCGCCGACACCAACAAACATCTCGACAAAGTCGGAGCCAGAAATCGCAAAGAAAGGCACCTTAGCTTCGCCGGCAATGGCTTTGGCCAACAGTGTTTTACCGGTACCAGGCGAGCCCACCATAAGAATACCGCGCGGAATCATACCGCCTAAGCGCTGAAACTTAGTCGGGTCACGCAGAAACTCAACCAACTCAGCCACTTCCTCTTTGGCTTCGTCGACACCGGCCACGTCGGCAAAAGTGGTTTTAATCTGGTCTTCGCCCAGCAACTTGGCTTTAGATTTACCGAAGCTCATGGGGCCGCCTTTACCTCCACCGCCGCCCTGCATCTGACGCATAAAGAACATAAATACGCCGATAATCAACAATATCGGAAAGCTGGCAATGAACAGCTGCTGCCAAAAACTCGGCTGCTCAGGCGCCTTTCCGGTTACATTGACGTCGTGATTAATTAAGTCTTCCATCAACTTGTCGTCAGGAATTGGGGGTAAAGTCACATCAAAGCGCTTCCCATCACTATCCACCCCATGGACAGTCTGCCCCTGAATAGTTACTTCTTTAACGCGGTCAGACTGCACTTCGCTGACAAATTCTGAATAGCTCAGATTTTCCTGACTGGCCTTGGGGCTAAAATTTTGAAACACCGTCAATAGGACAGCGGCAATGATCAGCCAGAGAACTAAGTTTTTTGCCATATCGTTCAAGAGATACCCTCTATTTGCTGCAGAGATAT
Organism: uncultured Cellvibrionales bacterium; assembly: GCA_963933095.1. Classification (GTDB taxonomy): domain Bacteria; phylum Pseudomonadota; class Gammaproteobacteria; order Pseudomonadales; family Cellvibrionaceae; genus UBA1124. The sequence goes on along the minus strand of CAWVSV010000127.1, from coordinate 278 downwards.
TTAACGTTAATTTAGCATGACGCTTTTTTTACAAGGCGTCCAGTTAAGCTAAGGTTTTTAGCCTTTAAAACCTTTTTACACCAAGTAGACTTCACGAGATCGTGCTATAGAGCCGACTCAAGTGGTTTGCACAACCCACAATAGACTCTAACCCTTAAAGCCTTTGCATACCAAGTAGACTTCACGAGATCGTGCTATAGAGCCGACTCAAGTGGTTTGCACGACCCACAATAGACTCTAACCCTTAAAGCCTTTGCATACCAAGTAGACTTCACGAG
>CAWVSV010000126.1:0-4698 GCA_963933095.1 uncultured Cellvibrionales bacterium | reverse complement strand
CTGGAAGACGATTGCGCCGATTTATCTATGGCGGTCAGGTTCACAGCCACATTGAAAATGCCATCGGCTTTAGCGGCTACATCACTGATGTAAGCGGTCAGCTTGTCTTCGTCATCGCCGACACCCTTAATAACCAACGCGGTAGCCAGGGTGCCATGATTGGTCTTAAGGTTCGTCAATGCGGCCGCATCCTTCAGCTCCATCAGATACAGGCGCAACGCCTCGGCCCCCGTCCACACCGCCGCCTGGGCGTGGGTCTGGGCGTGGGAGCCCACCTGCCGTTCCTGTGTGCTGCGAATGCTGTGCAAAACACTTAATGACATAGCTGTTATGGCAATACCGATAAATAGCGCAATCAATATGGTTGCCACGCCGCGCTGTCGACTAGGCCGCCGCTGCAAATCAATCCGTCTCAACATAGTTTTATCTCTGGTCATGGGGCATTTAACCTCTACGGAATTATTTGTTACTTTTAAGAGTGTGGATCGCAGGGCCGGCCAGAACTGCCGTTATAGTGGGCAGACAAAATTCATAGCGACTGAGCCCTACTTCACCTGCAGTGCCATCCGCCAGGCTATTAGTTAATCGGCTAGCCGCTGTCTTTAACGTAAGGCTCACACGCTGAAAGTGGTTTGTTGTCCTCAGTTTCAGTAGCGTTCAAAACTATGGCGGCCTCTAACTCCTGTTGAAAGTTAGCCAACTACTTTTTAGTCCGTAAACCATCAGTTATATTTTTCATAACGATGTCGATTCTGCGCTGCGCATCAACTGCAACATCCAGTGACAAAATTTGGTCGTTAAACCTTGTCCGATTCGGTTAGGTAAGTTCATCTTGGCTCCGGATCTTGAGTTATTACTATTAATAGATTTTGTCTTTGAGGCGATAAACTAATCACTCAAGAACACAAGCTAAAATTGACAGCAGCCCAAACAGCTCTTTCGAACTTTGAGCCTTTGGTGTATCTGCCCAAGCCGGCAACCTTAAGCCACCAATATAAATAACCTAGCACTAAGAAAACAAAGCCACAACGTAGAAAATAATTACACCTTAGGCGACAATGGCTACATTTTCGACGAACTTAAAGACTTTTAAAGTTGCGGCTATCAGTCAAAAATAAAACTAAAGAACTAATTTATTTGTAGAAAAAGATTCAAGCCAAATATTCAATGGAAACTTGGGTGGAATATTCCCAATTTAGTGACTGGCGCGGAGGTAAACAGGAGATAAAGAAAGAAATGCCGCCAAGCTGACAACAACGAAACACCAAATAGACTCAACTGGGGTCGTGAGCCTAAGATAAATTTCGCTTTAAATTAGGTAGACACCACTAACAGTCTGTCGGACTTAGCCTTTCGCAGCGAGAAGATCAAAAAGCCTATTCGGGACAGCCATGTAATTACAAATAGAAGCCTATTCGGGACAGTCAATTAATTATGGGACAGTCATATAATTATGCTCATAGCTAACCTAGCCTTTTCCAATGCCCGCAGCGCAATGGCCGGCAATCCTAATTTTTTAACGGCCGAGTATTTCCCCTTAGCCATCTCTGGCGTAAGCCTTGCACAACAGCCTGTGGTAGCGCGTCGCCAAGGTAGCGTTATTCAGCTTTGTCTTGGCTGCGGTATGGCGCAAAAAAAAAGGGCGACCTCCGAAGAGGCCGCCCTTGAAAGGTTCTAAGGGAGTGGTTAAGTCACCTTTAAAACCTGTTTTAGTGCTGTAGCTCTAATATTACTTAGCTGGGTGACCTAGGCCTTCGTGCATAGAGTTGAGAATAGTGCCGTTATCGGCATCGATTTCCCAGGCGAACAGACCGGCTAGGCCTTTCTCTTGTACGTATTTGCCTTTTTCAATCACTGAGCGCTTGGTATCTAAAGTGACATAAGTACCGGTGGTTGGGTTCCAGAGGTAGCTGGCTTTGGCCGCCTCATCATAAAACACGCTATAGCCGTTGATACCAGTGCCTTCAGCGCCACCCATCATGTAGGTTTCTGCCCCTTTGTAATCCATGATACCGCTTTCCCAGAAACCTTCAGTGATAGAGCCAGTGATTGGGCTGCCGCCAGTGGCTGCACCATTGAAAGGGCCTTCTAGATCACCGCCGCTAATACCTTTCCAGCCGCGACCGTACATAGCTACGCCAATGCCGAGCTTGCCGGCCGGTACTGAACGCTGCTCTGTCAGGTAGGTTACCGCGTCATCAATAGTGTAGCCATTGAGAGGTGTAGCTAGGCCATTGGTGTCATACAGACCCGTCTGGTGACCATAGGTATTGCTCCAAGCACCGTAGTAGTCGTAAGTCATCAGGTTGACGAAGTCCATTACTGGCGCCGCTTTTTCCCAATTCACTTCAGACAGTTTCTCAACACCACCACTCATGGCTGCGGTTAGCTCGTAGTCACGACCGGTTTCAGCAGACAGTGTATCCAGTGCTGCGCGCATCTCTATCATTAAGGTCGCAAAGCCTTCGCCGTCAGCGGATGTACCCAAAGCTGGGTTAGCACCGCCGCCGCCTGGGAATTCCCAGTCAACGTCTAATCCATCGAAGAATTCGTACTGCTTTAGCATCTCGATAGTAGAGGCAATAAAGATGGCGCGAGCTGAGGCATTAATACCCACTTCAAAGAGTGGATCAGACAGAGTCCAGCCACCGATTGACGGTACGATCTTGATGTGTGGGTAGGCTTTCTTGATACGGTACATTTCCGCGAAGATACCCTTCACTTCATCGTTCCAGTTACCGGTGCTGTCGAGGTCGTTCTTCTCAAGCGCGGCGAACCTATCATGCACAACGACTTCATAGTCCTGCTTGCCTGCACACTGGGCGTCTAATGCAGATTTAGCCGTACCGGTGAGTGATGTATTGTCACCACAAACTGGGATAAAGCCATAGAAGATGTGAGTAAGGTTTTCAACTGGAATATCTTTTGGCATAAACTTGCGGCCATATACACCCCACTCTACAAAATAAGCACCGACCATTTTATTGCTGGTGTTGTCGTAAGCTTTGTTGTCCTGGCGCATACCCGCGGCTTTACGAGCTTCCCAATCGGCAGTATCTAGGTAATCCCATGCGGCATTAGTGTAGCCAGTGCCAGCACCTGAAGACGAGCTAGAGCTAGAAGAACTGCTAGAGCTACTAGTTGAGCCAGAAGAAGAGCTACTAGAACTGCTAGAACTGGATGAAGAACTGCTAGAGGAACTTGAGCTAGACGAAGAGCTGCTTGAAGACGAGCTCGATGATCCGTTTACAGAGCAACTGCCGCCGTTATCCCATGCGCTGCTAGAATAAATGCCTGTACCAGGTGCATAAGCCCATGCTGCCGATGATGAACACCAGCCAGCCACTTTACAGGTATAAGCCGCACCGGCATTGCTGACAATGTCGCCAGCAGCATAGGTGTTGCCCGCTACAAAGGCTGAACAGCTATCGCCACCTGAGGAGCCGCTAGAGCTTGACGATGAACTAGAAGAGCTAGAAGAAGAGCTGCTAGAGCTCGACGATGAACTAGAAGACGAACTACTAGAAGACGAGGAGCCTGCATCGCAGCTGTGCGCTAAAGCCCAAGAATCGTCTGTGCCAGGTGTTGTTGTTGTCCACCACTTAGCTGTGTACGCAGAACCATTGTGCTGCATGACGTCGCCGCCAGTGGCGTGATGGGGTGTACCTTCCCAGTTAGTTTGAGTCCAATTAGGGTAGGCGTTTATACCGTCGCAATTTGCAGCGCTGGCTGTATTAGCTAGGCCTATAAAACCCACGGCTAACGATACCGCAGTAAATATTTTACTTTGTTTAAATATAGACATTTATTATCTCCGAATGTGCTCTTTTATTATTGACGTTTTTTATAAGCCGCAACAGCTTGGCTGCATTGGCATTATTGGATGTCTTTTTAGAGTTGCCGCCGCAAATCATTGGTAGTTCTGGAGGGCTTTGGCGTGTCATTACGTTAGCAAGCAGACGATTTAAGCGTCAATGGGAGTAGAAATAATGGCGATAACTTAATACTTTTTATAAAAAGAAATAACTAAAAAAAGAAAAAATTAGGCTGAAAACACCGGTAATAAAGAGTTTAAAAGAAAAATAAAGAGTAAAAAGAGTGTTTTTTAGGCATTTAAAGCCGCCCACTGTATTTTTATGTGTGCTCTTTTTAGCCCTTGAGTTGCTTTTAGCAGGGATGAGGCGGAGTAGAGCGCGAGCGATAAATGTTTGCTGTCACTTAGCGAGCTGTTTAGCTTGGCATGATCGACTGCGATGTGAGTATTTGCTGAGGAGATTTAGCTAGCCCCCCTATTACTGTAGATTGCATCGCCCACAATCGCATACCCAAGTAGGCAAAGTTTGCGGCAATCTGGTGTTTGAAATTCGGCAACAGTTCGCGTTCATTTATCGCACAGTCGCTATTTGAGTGAGGTGCTTCAGGGTCTGAGTGACTCAAATCGCCTTTCTCACCGCAGAGCCGGATGCACCTAACAGCGAATAGCGTGCGGACAAGATGGTACGGGTGTTCTATTCATACCCACTTGGGTACGTCATATATCACCGTAAGATAGACTTTCGCTGAAGTCGCGCGGCTAATATTGCAGTGCCTTTGCTTTGTTAAACCTACAGATGCCTCCATCGGCCAGCTGCTGATTAATATGGTCGTTCAAAGCGATAAAGCGTGGCTCGTTACGCAGCGATGTTAAGAACATGTTTG
>CAWVSV010000125.1:0-4876 GCA_963933095.1 uncultured Cellvibrionales bacterium | reverse complement strand
GGGCGATTTTTAGTAGTAGGCGTTAATAACTTTACCCCGGGTGCGATACATCTACGCTTACGTTTTTATGTCTTAGAAATCAATCGAAAAATCTATTTAGAAGAGAAACATCGTCTTTTGTCCAAGGCCATAACTTTAATAGAATCACTGGATATAAAACTGGCAACACATCATTGATTGATTAAACCTATCCCAGCCAACTCTTAAATAGATCGGTAAAATTAATTTTTGGGGTCATATTTTAACGCAAGATTAAATGAATTATTTGTCAGCCATATAAAAGCTACTTTCAATCGACAGCTGTATTGAATTTTTGCAATAACATTGAGATGGGTTAGACGCGGGTAGTCTCATCCATCTCAGATGTTAGAGTGATTACTCAAAACGCTATAGCGTTTTAGCTCTGTAACCCTGCCGGTTCAAGAACTGAACACCTTAGTTAGCACTAAGCTCGATTAAATCCAGGCACAAACTTTGACAAGCTCAATGATGAACAACGAGAAAAAATCAAACTGCGAATGCCCTGCCAATAAACGCCAAACAAAACAATCACTAGGCCTAAACCAACAAAGGCCAACAACGTCAGGTTTTCAATATTAAACAAGCTGCTGTCTGACAATTGAACCACTGCATAAATGGCGTAACTCAGGCTCGAGACCAACAGCGCGCGTCGGTCAACATAGAGCGCCAATAAAAAGAAGCCACTAAAAAATACCAATATCGCGATGTTTTTATAAGCCGCTGCATCGGCTGACACCAATAGAGTAAACATGACCCCATGCACGATTAAGGGCGCGGCCAACAGATGCAGCCAAAACGCAGAGTCACTGCTCACTGTTTGGCGCTCCACATCGCGCGAGTCCAGCCACATGGCCACCGCAAAAATCAGCAGGCCATAAACGATGGCAACGCTGTTGACGCTACGAATATCGATATCCAGCAATGAGCTAACCAGCGCAATACACCCTAAGGCTATCGGCAGCAGAGTAAACGGCAGGCGATAACGCGCATAAAAAACGGCCGACAACACCAGCAACATGCTTAAGCTTAAGCTGATGTTGCTATCGATATAGTTACCAAAAGAACTGCCAAGGGATGCCTGTAATGCCTCGGAGCTGAAGTACAGCAGCGACATAAACACCGCCACGCCAGGCAGTACCAAACGGCGCACTCGAATCAACCACTCTGCTGCAGCGACACATACCAGCGCCGGCAACATATTCCACAGCGGCGATAGTGAGATTTGCGCGGTCGCAACAGCCACAAACAGCACGCCGAGAGTGATAAAAATATCGCCAACGCCGCGAACAAACCTTAACGGCTCCTCCGCACGGTTTGACACGGCATTACTACTGGCAAAAAAGCTCAGTAACGCCTCAACTTGATCATCACTAATAATACCCTGACTAGCAGCGGCTGCTAATTTTTCTCGATTCATAAGCTCTATTTACGGTAAATACTTGATACAAAGGTACATTCCTTTGATCGATATGGGCACTATAGACGGCGAATCCAGTTGCGCCAATCACTGTTTAACTGGCTAACACCCTCGGGGTAATTTTGATCAAAGCGCTGCACTAGTTCTGGTGCTTGCCACCAAGGGCTGATTTTACGAGTTTCCAGAATAGACTGCAGCAGTGCCCTATTACTTTCGTTGCGGGTCATAAAACGCATTAAGCCCCAGGCCGCCGTGTAATAAGATCGTTCAACTCGTCTCGACTTCTTGCTCCACTGGTTATCGGGGATGCCGAGATAGTGGCTAATGGGTTTTAATGAACCCTCGCTCAGCTGGTGCTTCAGCTTTTCCACCCACTCAGGGTCACTGCCCAATTTAACTCGCCCCCGGTTAATTCGGCTGTATTCAAACACCTCGGCCAAACCTTCATCAATCCACTTGGGTGTCGCATTCGACTCCATATGAATAATGGCGTGTGACACTTCGTGCAACAGCACCCCCAAAGTAGCCTCGGTAAATTCTGTGCCAAGCATTACTACCTCTCGGCGAGCGGGGGAATAGTGGCTGCGATGAGTACTACTACCGCCCTTGGTTTTTTGATAATCAATAAAGGCCTGATATTCACCAAATATTTTTATCCGCACTGGGTACTGAGCCTCTGGCGCCCAGTCAAACCAGTCGACATAGGCCCGATACACCGCTCGCACCTGAGTTCGCATACGGTTTTTGGCATTGTCGGTTAACGGGTAATCAAACGACCTTATGTTAATAGCTAACGAGATTTTTTCTGTCTTTTCGACCGTAGACTTAAATGCCGCAGGGTCAGATTGCTGCATTTCAACAATATTACCAACCTCATCCAGTTGCCGACTGATATCGCTGGCCTTACTGTCTTTAGGCTTAGTTTCACTGAAGTGAGTTTGGCCCTTGTCGTCCACCCATTTATAGATCGCCGCGACAGCCTCGACTGAGATGCATAACAGCAGAGAAACTAGATAAATACGCCATTGTTTGAACATTTTTTACTCGCTACTAAATTCTAAAGCCACTCGATTATTGGCCGGTAATTCACTGTAATCGCTGTTACTTAGAGACAAAACACCAAGCCATAATATAGCCCCTCGACAATTACTCTAGCGTCTGAGTCTGTTCAGTCATGCGTCCGGCATATCGTCGCTGTCCTTGCAGGGTAAAAGCTGCAGTGTCCCTGCACTTGCTACCCGGTCACTTCATGAAGCCTACTCTGTCTGCCCTACTGCTTGGATATCCACAGTGCCAATTTGTGTTTCATGGTTTGCTGGGATATCTGATCTTCTGGCACCGGCTGAATCAGCTTGTCGCGCACCAACAGGCGATAGATGTATTCTATTTTCACCGCAGCCGAGTCACTGCCTTCAAATTGTGCTGCACCGCGCGCCTCGGCGTATTTCACACCGACGATTATGGCCTTTTTTAATAACTCTTTTTCGTCTTTTAGCTTCTTCATTTAACAGTCCTTTACTGGCATATTTCTTAGTGTTCTACAGGTTTACATACTTTGCTTAGGTCCGCACGTATTGCTTGCCATCTTACGCATGTAGTCCCGGCATAATCATGTGTTGCTAGGTCAAATACTGGCCCCTATGTTTCATAGCTTAATAGTACACTTATTTATTGCTGAGTCGCTTTATCATAAAGTTTGGGTGGATAGCTGCACTGACCTAAATTCTAGATTCACTGTAAACTGCTGTTTATGACGATCCCTCTGATTACTCATCCCGCTTACTCCTACGATTTCCCGGGTAAGCATCGCTTTCCTATGCAGAAGTTTGCATTGCTGCATGAGTATTTGCAGTCAAAAGGCCTGGCCACTAAAACCAACACCCTGCGTCCTGGCCGCGCCAAACCTGAGTTTCTACAAACGGCTCACTGTGCCGATTATATTAGCCGCTTCTGTGAGGGCCAGTTGAGCGACAAAGAAGTACGGCGTTTGGGCCTGCCCTGGAGTGAGGGGCTAGTGCGACGCACAGTAATATCACCAGCGGGCACCTTACTGGCCGCCCACTATGCGCTCAACAATGGCATCGCCTGCCATTTAGCGGGCGGTACTCATCATGCGCATTATGATTTTGCCTCGGGGTTTTGCATCTTTAATGATTTGGCGATCACGGCTAAAACACTGCTTACAGCGGGAACCGTAAGCAAGGTGCTTATTTTTGACTTAGATGTACACCAAGGCGATGGCACTGCCCGCATTCTCGAGCATACCCCCGAAGTGTTCACCTGCTCGGTTCACTGCGAAAAAAACTTTCCCGCTCGCAAAGCCACTAGCGATCTGGATGTGAACCTGGCCGTGGGTATGAACGACACCACCTATTTAAAAGTTGTAGCGGATACTCTGGCGCAGCTAATAAAACAGCAGCAGCCCGATCTGATCCTCTATGATGCTGGTGTCGATATTTATGCCAACGACCCGCTCGGTCTTTTGAATATCAGTCTCGAGGGTATCCGCCAGCGCGACCACTTGGTACTGACACAAGCATGCGAGGCAGGCGTGCCCATAATGACAGTGATCGGCGGTGGCTACGATAAGGACCAGAAAGCGCTGGCCCGCCGCCATGCCATAGCGGTAGAAGAGGCCTATAACGTGTTCGGCTATATTTAATTGCCACAGCTGGCATAATGGCGGCGATTTTCACACCCACAACTCAGCTCATTCACGCTCATCATTTAAGGCCTGTCTCTATGTCAGTCAAACTACAAGAACTGCTCGCCCGCGCCGACAATAAGTGTGAGCTTTGTGGCAGCACCGAAAACCTCAACCCGTTTGATGTCGACCCCAGCGACGGCAGCAGCGATCAGGCACTGCTGCTGTGCAAACGTTGTAGCGACCAGATTAACGACAACTCAATGTCAGATACCAACCATTGGCGCTGCCTTAATGACAGCATGTGGAGTCAGGTACCGGCAGTACAGGTGATGGCTTGGCGCCAACTGAAAGAACTGTCTAATATTGATGAGAGTTGGGCTACGGATCTGTTAGAGATGATGTATATGGAGCCTGAGACCCAGGTCTGGGCTGAAGCGACCCAACCCCAAGAAGAAGACCCGGATACCGTGAAGCAGTTCGACAGCAACGGCACCCGTTTGGCGGCTGGCGACAACGTAGTCCTGATTAAAGATCTGCCAGTAAAAGGCGGCGGCTTTACCGCCAAGCGTGGCTATGCGGTTAGAAATATTGGCTTAACCAATAACCCCGACCATATTGAAGGTCGGGTAGAGAGCCAGAGAATTGTAATTTTGACCAAGTTCGTTAAAAAGATGTAACAGGATTTATACAGCTTTTTAGCGCTGCACCCTGAACGTATTAATTAGTCGGATTGAGCCCGAGAGATACTAGGGCTCACGACCAAATATTTATCGCTATTACATTAGTCGCTA
>CAWVSV010000124.1:0-4941 GCA_963933095.1 uncultured Cellvibrionales bacterium | reverse complement strand
TACGGCAAAAAACAGGGAAGCGCAGGTCGTAGCAAATCAGCGGACAGATACGCCAACCGTTAAGTTCGACAATAATTTTTTTAGCGCCAGCGCTATAGCGCTCGTGTTCGCCCCCCATACGAAACAAATGACATTTATCATAGGCTTCAAAACTGCCATCGGGGCGCATCCATATCAGACGATTTACATAGCAACCGGGCTCACTCTCGACAATTAGGCTGCCAGTAATCACCGCCCCCGACTCTTTAGCCTGCTCGGCCAGCCAGCTGTGGGTAGTGCCCATTGGAGTTTCTGCATAAGGACGCCCATGCCGTTCGGCTAGAAAACCGGCATTAAATACTTCGGGCAGCACGATCAAATCAATACCAGCGGGCTGCTGGGCAATAACATCAGAAAATAGCGACAAGTTACTGTTAAGACAGTCTGTTTCAATCGGCAATTGCACTAAAACAACATTCAGATCTTTCACGGTAGAGTCCACAACCTCAAATTAAGACAAGAGTGCATCTTGTTTGTGAACACCCAGCCAGACAAAAACAAACGCTAAGGTTGATGCTAGGGCCGCATAGACAAAAGTGGCTTCATTGCCCGCTGACCATAAATACCCCGACAACACCGCACCCAAAGCACCACCACAACCCCAGCTAATAGAGCTGTAAAGCGACTGGCCCTGCCCTTGATGATCTATCGATGCCTGTTGCGATGAAAAATACCGCCGAATGAATTCGATCGAGGCTGCATGCGCGGTACCAAACGAAAAAGCATGCAAGCACTGACTGAAAATCAATACCCAGCTATATTCGGCGCAGTAGGCCAACAACAGCCAGCGAAAACTCGCCATGGCGCAACTGAGTAACAGCAGTAACCGCACACCTAACACGGGCAATAATTTATACATGCACATAAAAATGGCAATTTCTGCCACGACACCCAGCGACCACAGCAAGCCTATAGCGGTCTTGGAATAATCTAAACGTTCGAGAAAAACACTAAAAAAAGTGTAGTAAGGGCCAAAACTTAGCTGCAACAAAAACGCCGACGCTAAAAAATACAGAACTGGTTTTTTTATCGTTATTACTAGAAAACCGCGCCAATGACTGAGCCGACAATTTTGCTTAACCTCGGTTAGGAACAAGCTGTTGAACCACATTAATAGCAACAGAGAGAACAGTATCCAAGGCAGATAACTGACAGAAACAAAATCAAAAAGAATACCGATTGTCGCAACAACGATAATAAAACCCACCGAGCCCCACAGACGAATAGAGCCGTATAATTGAGGTTTGTCATCGAGGTGGTGCAGCGTAAGCACTTCAAACTGGGCGAGAATGGCGTTCCAAAAAAAGCTGTACAGCAATACCGATATTAACAGGCACTCAAACTGCCAGCCTTTGGCAGTGTCACTGAACAACACGCCGGAAAAAAACAGTGCCGATAAGCCCGCACCCCAGCGAATAATTCGCAGGCGCTGACCACTATAATCGCCTAGCCAACCCCATAGATTAGGGGCGGCTATACGAGTGGCTAAAATAACCGCTGACAACCAGCCTATTTCGCGACTTTCAAAACCCTCAGCCTGCAGATACAGACTCCAAAAAGGCACCAGTGCACCGAGCGAGGCAAAGTAGAAAAAATAAAAACCCGACAAACGCCAATAAGGTACGAGCGCTAATTCCGATTTAGCGCCTAACGGGTTATTCATAAGGAGTAAACCTTATACCTGCGCTGGAATAACGGGCGGTTTATCAGTAACACCACCATTTTGACCGCGGTTGCGCAGCAATTGGTCCATTAGCACCATCGCCAGCATAGCTTCGGCGATAGGTGTTGCTCGAATACCAACACAGGGGTCGTGACGCCCTTTGGTAATCACCTCCACTTCGTTACCGTACTGGTCAACACTGCGACCCGGCAAGTGTAGGCTAGAAGTTGGTTTTAGGGCAATATGTGCAACAATATCTTGGCCGGTAGAGATACCACCAAGAATGCCTCCGGCCTGATTCGACAAGAAGCCCTCGTTGGTAATTTCGTCTCGATGTTCTGTGCCTTTTTGCGCCACAGAATCAAAACCCGCACCTATCTCAACACCTTTGACTGCATTAATACTCATTAAAGCGTGAGCAATATCGGCGTCTAGGCGATCAAAAACCGGCTCACCCAAACCAGGAATCATACCGCTAGCGGTCACTGTGATCTTAGCACCGACCGAATTACCCTCTTTATTCAGTGCTTTCATGTAATCTTCCATCTCTGTGACCTTGCTCAGATCAGGACAGAAAAATGGATTATTGTGCACTTCATTCCAGTCAACGGATGCAATTTTAATTGGCCCGAGCTGCGACAGATAACCGCGTACGACTATGCCAAATTTCTGTTCGAGGAACTTCTTAGCAATAGCACCGGCGGCCACGCGCATAGCCGTTTCACGGGCCGAGGAACGACCACCACCGCGGTAATCGCGGACACCGTATTTTTGCATATAGGTGTAATCGGCATGGGCCGGACGGTACTGATCCTTAATATTGGAATAATCTTTTGAGCGTTGATCGTTATTGTGAATGATTAAACCGATGGGAGTACCAGTGGATTTCCCCTCGAACACACCAGACAGAATCTCAACCTGATCGGCTTCTTTGCGCTGGGTAGTAAACCGCGAAGTGCCGGGCTTGCGGCGATCGAGATCAACCTGAATATCTTCTTCGCAGATTTCCAAACCCGGCGGACAGCCATCGATAATGCAGCCAAGAGCCTTGCCGTGGCTCTCGCCAAAGGTGGTAACAGTAAACAGCTTGCCAAAGGTATTGCCGGACATAATATTCTCTATCTATTTTGCGATCGTAAATGCGGTTTATTATACGGAATTCACAGAGTGAATTCAGCACGATACTGCTTAAGCTCATCTATGGTGAGCATAAACACTCCGTGACCGCCCCGTTCAAACTCCAACCAAGTGAAAGGAACCTGCATAAATGCCTCCTCCAAATGCACCCAGCTGTTGCCGACCTCAACAATTAACACGCCGTTATCGGTAAGATAGTACTCAGCTTCTAACAGTAGTCGACGAGTAAAATCAAGCCCATCAAAACCCGACTCAAGAGCAATCTCGGGTTCATTTTGATACTCCAATGGCATAGCCGCCAGATCTTCAGCGTCGACATAGGGCGGGTTACTGACGATTAAATCGTAGCACTGCCCCTTGAGCCCAGTAAACAAATCGGACTCTACCGCACGCACGCGGTCACCCAATTCATAACGCGCTATATTTTTTTCGGCCACCGCTATGGCTTCAGCCGATATATCACTAAGATCAACACAGGCATAGGGAAAGGCCAGCGCGGTGGCGACACCGATACAGCCACTACCGGTGCAAAGGTCAAGAATCATCTGCGGTTCTTGCGCCAGCCATGGCTGATATGCGTTTTCGATTAACTCGGCAATAGGCGAGCGCGGCACCAGCACATGCTTATTAATGGTGAACGGCAGGCCAGCAAAATAGGACTCTCCGGTGAGGTGACCGGCGGGTATGCGGGCAAAAATACGCTGCTCGAACAATGCCAATACCGCCTTGCGTTCGTCTAGACACAGACGAGCATTGAGCACATCTGGGTCGCTATTGACTGGCAGATGTAGCGCATGCATTACCAATTGCACCGCCTCATCCCACGCATTGTCATTACCGTGGCCAAAAAACAACCCAGTCGCATTAAAACGACTCGCCCCCCAGCGAATATAATCGCGCAGGGTTATTAATTCAGAGGTCAAAGCCTCTCGTCTCTCGATCACAGTAATACCCAGTATTAGCCTTTTACAATAGCGCCATTGTAAATCAGTCTTGTCTATCGATGGAACAATCTAGCGCCAATGTCACAAAATATGTAAGATATTAATCTCCGTAAGCGGGACTTTTTATATGGAAGCCAGTCATGAAAGAACAGTTTGCCAAAATAATAGAAGCCACCGGCGAAGACCTCAACCGCCCAGGATTACTGGACACACCAGCGCGAGCGGCCAAAGCCTTTCAATACCTGACTCGCGGCTATAATCAAGACCTTAAAACAGTCGTTAACAACGCGCTTTTTCCATCTGACTCTGATGAAATGGTAATCGTTAAAGACGTTGAGCTCTATTCGATGTGTGAACACCACATGTTGCCGTTTATCGGTAAGGCTCATGTAGCTTACATTCCTACCGGCAAAGTATTGGGACTGTCTAAAATTGCCCGTATTGTGGACATGTTCGCCCGCCGCTTGCAAATTCAGGAGCAACTCACCTTACAGGTTGCCCAAGCCGTTCAAGAAATCACCGGCGCCGCGGGTGTTGGCGTTATTATTGAAGCCAAGCATATGTGCATGATGATGCGCGGAGTAGAAAAGCAAAACTCTGTTATGAAAACATCGTCGATGCTAGGAACATTTCGCTCTCATGCGGCTACCCGCAGTGAATTTCTATCGCTTATACGCGACTAATGAACTCGAATAAGAGCGACCTATCTCGAGGGTAAAAGCCGCTCTATTTGAAAATAATTACGCTTATTGCCACGCTGCACGGCATACACCACCAAAAACTCTCCCGCCAAACCTTTATACGCTCGGTACTGCTGCGTTTGATCTAAGCCGAAGAGTTGCTTGACTAAAAAGTGATTATTAGCCCAGCTATTACTGCTGCCACAACCGCGACCAGCACAAGTATAAAGCAGTTCAAGCGACGATAATTTTAGCGCCTGCTGATAATAGCTAAAGCCATCTTCCAGACCAAAGCCCGCTGGCATCTCCAGCGTCAAACGCTGTAGCTGGCCTAGGTGTGCCTGCAATGTTTCAGCTTGCCAGACGTTACTGATCTTTTTTTGTGGCCCCAGCGCCAAACGGAAGTAACTAGAGTCGGACTCAGTTTGACTCAGCACCTTGGCACCCGGGAATATGGGCAGCTCAGATGCCAAACTGT
>CAWVSV010000123.1:0-4952 GCA_963933095.1 uncultured Cellvibrionales bacterium | reverse complement strand
TCAGGCTACCGTCACTGAAACGATAAACGATACTGCTTTTATAAAAGAAAGTGTCGATCTTGCGAAAAATAATGTTTATCTCTCTTCAACCCAAGACTCTCAAGCTCATGGGCCTGATTCGGGTAGTGTTGAATCTATAGGTGTACTTTTTTGGCTCGGTAATATCGATACTGCGGTAATCGAAAGTTTTTATTTGGCCGCTAATAATGGTGCCAATAACGCTGATCTTAAATCTATTAAATTAAGTGATCCTAGTGCGATTTACTTAACCAATGAACATAGCTTTATGGCCTTGAGCGATGTGCTTTACAGTGGGTTAAAACGGCAGAGGTCAACGCTTACTCAAGTTGAGTGGGAAAAGTTATGGCGAACAACGCCACAAAGCGGAACGCTGAAAGATTGGGTTGATTTTTGTTATTCGATTATTGATCAATAAATGATAAGGGTAAATGTTACCCAGCGTAATGTCGGTTAGGTAAATGTTTTAGTTTGTTCTAATGTGCAAAAATAATTTTATTAAATAATAATTGTCCATGTGGCATAATTTTTAGATGTAAGTATCGTACGGTTTAATCGTGTGTTAGCTGCCTTCATGGCCGGACATTAATTTTTTGCGCGCGGATGTATAAAAATTCTACAGTATTTCTGCCAAAATCAATGCGGCGATATTTTTTATTGCGTGCAGTGGTGTTAAATGGCATAAAATTTATTTAAAAATACGTTTAAATAATTTATATATATGCACTGATATTGATTGTAATTAATTTTTATATTATCTTAATTAATAGTTTTTATACTCACTTTTATATAAATTTATTCCGCAGGATTTAACTATTTTTGGAGTAAATGTAATCGACTTTACCTGCACCTTTGTCGATAGTTTTTTATAATTTTTTAAGCCATAAAAAACTTCGATTGTCATTGATTCCCCATCATGCATTCACTCTATAAGTCTATCCATTCATAAATATTGAGCGTTTTTTATCGAGAGGGGTCACTTAATTTTATTAATGATGAAGTAAGATTGTCGTGATTATCATCAATAGTGGATTAGACTTGTTACCTCAGTTACTTGGCAGTATATCGATCAACAATCGTTCCAAACGATTCCAATCAACATGTCTTGAACAGAATCCATTTTTAAATGGATTGTACTCAAATAGTATTCCTTCAGCTAAGTGCCATTAGATTTTTCCGGACTATGATTTTATCGAGTTAGGGTGGTTGAGCAAGGGCTCATTATCTCTGATTTTGGTTATTACTATGCGGCTCACGCCAAGATCTTGCAGTGTTAAATGCAAAGTGATTTGCAAAATGAAATTATCTATATAAATGTCGGTAAGGGTTCTCTTCGAGTATTAAAAATAGCTTATAACGCATGAACTTTGTTCGGTATGAATTTTGCTTAACCAGTTATATCTGTAAACAAAGTTAGACGTTGAGGTAAATTAATATGGATGTTGACAACATTAGTCAGTCCATTAGTAGCGCTGTAATCGCAACTGTTGCCGCTACACAGGGTGACGTTCGAGTGCTTCTACCTTCTGGTGAGTTAAAAACGCTTTCTGCCGGCGATCCGATTCATTTTAATGAGAGTATAATCACTGCTGACGCCAGCGCCGTGGTAGTGACTCTGCCCGGTGGCGCCGTAGTGACCCTAGGGCACCATCGGCAACAGGCATTTGATCAAGAGCTGTTGGACAGCCTGAATGAAACGGCCCTCAAAGACACTACTGATGACGCCTTTGACCTAGACCAACTTTTGAATGACCTTGAAGGCGGCGCCGACCTAGACGAATTGCTACCAGCGACCGCCGCTGGTGGTGATGTGCCCACAGGAAATGGCACTGAAGGCGAATCATCGGGCGAGGGCTTGCGATTTTTTATGACCGCCGAGCAGACTAACCCAGACAGTGGTTTTGATACGACAACTTTTGGTCGCGCCGATTCAGTTCGTGTTGAAGATGGTGGCGTGAATAGTGTGCAGTTGGCCCTAGTTCCAGTGGTTGCTAGCTCAGTGATTACGCCGCCAACCATTACTAGCAATGTCGTTAGCAGTAGTGCCAGCAGTTCTGCTAGCACTACTGCTAGCAGTTCCGCCAGCACTACTGCTAGCAGTTCTGCGAGTAGCCCTATCAGCATTATCGATGACAGTATCGAGATCGCCCAGTTCTCCGACAACTTCGTCAGTGGCTTAAGTTACAGTACTTCATCGGGCTTGTCGGGTTTAACGGGGGCTTCTGGCGTGGCTGGGGAGTTTCAGTTTCGCGATAACGATACCGTCACTTTCACCGTAGGTGATGTGGTGGTGGCCATTTTTAATGCCGATGCAATTCAGGGTAATGTGTTGTTTCTTCAGGATATTGCCGGTACTGATTTGGCCGACAATAATTCCATGTATGTCGAGAATATGGCTATCTTTCTGCAGGCGCTTGATGATGACCTGCAAGATTCTAGTACTGGCGACGGTGTCTTGCGCATCAGTAATATGCAAAATACCGATGCCAGCTACGCCACTAATATTAATATCTCGCAGGAGATGCGCGACGCCTTTGCGGGTTATAGTCTTAATATTGCCGATTCTGGCAAAGAGATGATTTCTAGGGCACTGGCGCACGTTGACATTGAGTTCACTCGAGATAGCGAGCGTCATATTAGCGGGGAAAATATTTTTGAAACTATGGCAATGGAGCATGTTGCCGATACTATTCAAACGCTAGCGGGTAATCGCGCACCTGCTGTAGCTGATGATCGCAGCGTCGATACCCTCGATGTGCCTGGTGGTCTTATTGGCTATAATTTTAACGAAGCCAACGGCGTAATCACTTTTAGCTCCGATGACCTGTTAGTCGGTGCTACGCCCAATCAGGTTACTTTTGAAAACTTGGTAGTGAAGAATGTAGCGCTCAATGCTGGTTTTAGTTCACTGGGAAATCTGATAGACAACGGCGATGGTAACTATGCTGTTGAGCTAAATGATGGTGTAACACCATATGATATTGAAACTCTGTCGATAGACTACAGGGTCGAAGACTGGACCGTCTTCCGAGAAGTTAGCTCGGGTACTTTAGATACTTTTAAGTCTCACCTGTCGGCAACTATACCCGATGTCTACGAAGGTGATGGTTTCAATGAATTCACTCTGAATAGCTCGCTGACTTTTGATTACGACACAAAGCTACAGTTAAGCTTCACCAGTGAGAATTTGAGTGCTGAGTTAGCTCGCGCTATTGCCGAGTACTCCGACGACTACTCTATGCCGGTGCTTTATTCCAACAATGGCGGTGACAACTGGAATAGTATTGGTCTGTATTCCATGACCTTTAATGGTGGCGTGGCCACACCCATCTTTTCACTGACGCTGGGTGCAGGTGATAGTTCGGTAATGATCCGAGTACCGATCTTCGATGATGCCAAGATTGAGCCAACTGAGTATTTCGACGCCAATTTATCAGGCGATGAGTTCTACGATGAGCATATCGAATTTAAAATATTTGATAACGACGTAGCGTCAACGCTGCCACTGTTAAGTATAGACTTTGTGTACGCTGTAGAGGGCCAAAGCTACGCCGAATATACTGTCTCTTTGAGCCAGGTATCAAGTACCGTCGTCACGGTGGATTATGACGCCACCAGTCTGGCAGCCATCGCCGGTGTCGATTTCGAAAACGTGCAAGGCACCCTAACTTTTGCGCCAGGTATTACCAGTCAAACTATACGGGTTGCGATAGTCGACGATGTAATTATCGAAGACAGCGAAATTGCTTTTATTAACATTCGCAATCCGTCCGACAATGCGCTGTTGGCGGATGGTCAGGGTTCACTCCGTATCTTCGATAATGACGGCCCTATGAAGGCCGATGTCACCATTGATATTGACCCTATCACCGGCGACAACCTAATCACCTTAGTTGAGGCGAGTCAGCCAGTTACTATTACCGGTACCGTAACTCTTGCCAATATGAGCTCGGGGTTAGTCACTCTTACACTTAATGGCAATCAGTACACCACCCGATACAGCAGCGATGGCAAATTTTCAGTCGAGGTTCCAGGAGCCGACTTAGCTGCCGATGCCGACCATCAAGTCGATGCAACGGCTTACGCCTTTGACACCAATGGCGACAAGGGCATGGCGTCTACGGTTGAGCCTTACGAGGTTGATGGAAATGCCCCTAGTGTGGTTATTCCTGGCGGCGGTGCCGGTACTGACGGTAGTGATATAAGTGTGTCGGAAGAGGGCTTTATTGCCGATGGTAATTTCAGTATTACCGCACCGGATGGTTTGACTAGCATTACTCTTGGCGGCACAGTGATTACGGCGGCGCAGCTGGGCAATGCCGGTTCTATTCCGATCGTGATCAACGGAGCCAATGGCTACTTGACCGTCACCGGTCTTATTGGCGACACAGTGTCTTACGACTACGATCCTACTGGCATAAGTACGGATCACACTGCGGGCAATGTTATCGATAACTTCGCAGTAACTGTGACTGACATTCACGGTGACATTAACGCTGGGACACAGAGCCTGGATATTTTGATTACCGATACCGCGCCAGTGGCCAATGCCTCTGATGCCAGCATTACTGAAGACTCTGTCAGTGTGACCGGCACAGCCGATATCATTCACGGTGCCGACGCAGACAGTGTTGCGGTCCAGACAAATGTGATCGGTATATACGGTATCTTTAGTATCGACGGTAATGGCAGTTACACCTACGTACTCGACAATAGCAACAGCGTAGTGCAAGGGCTGAACACCGCTGAAAATCTGAGTGACAGTTTCAATTACACCGTCATTGACGCTGATGGCGACAGTAGTAATGCCGATATAACTCTCACCATTACCGGCACCAACGATTTGCCAGAGATTGCCGGTAGTGACACTGGCGCGGTGACCGAAGACGCCAGCGACCCAGTGTTAAGTGACACGGGTACCTTGACCATCGCCG
>CAWVSV010000122.1:0-4986 GCA_963933095.1 uncultured Cellvibrionales bacterium | reverse complement strand
ATCAGGCTGGTCTCTAGTACACTAGGGTCAAACCTAGCGAGTTAAAAACCCGCGCCCTTAATGAAGGGGCGCGGGTTTTTTTTATGGCCTATATCTATTTCTTTATTTCTCCTGGCCTAGCCGCTAGTCATTCAGGCTTACGGGAGCTTCTTAGTGACTGATTAAAATTCACTCTATTAAATGTCTCTCTCTTGCTACTATAAGAGCCTTTTGCGTTATTCTTAAGCCGCAAGTGTTACTGCTGTATCCAAAGCTGAGTAGATTTTTTGTTTGTAAGACCATATTTCAGTAATTATTCGTAACCTCGGTTAGGATAGACTATTTACAGTAAATACGTTTAGCAGACATTAGAGTCGAAAAATGTCTGCATTTATTCAGGTGCGATGAGAATCAACACAATTTTCGAATCGGCACTGTGATTACTTCATGATTTAGATCGATTTCAACCGCTAGGCGAGTTAAATGCCAAGAATAATAACAGAGGTTTTGATGAAAAAATCAATAAGCTCAGCGCTACTGCTAGGGGCAATAATCGGCTCAGTCAATACAATGGCTGCGGTCGAGAGCGACTTTAATGGCGATGGCATTGCCGATATCTTGTGGCGTGATGCCTCCGACGCTAGCGTTAAGATTGCTATGGGCGAGAGTAACGGTGTTATCTCTCGTGCCGAGATTCTAAACAGCAAATCAAGCGATTGGAGCACCCAGCAAGGTGATTTCAACGGTGATGGGGCTGTTGATATTCTTTGGCGTAACGCGGTTACTGGCGCAGTAAAAATTGCCACTAGCGATGCCAGTGGTAATCAAGGTGCCGCTCACAACTTGGCCGCTAAAGGCAGTGCGTGGCAGACCCACATTGGTGACTTTAATGCCGATGGACGTGACGACATTCTTTGGCGCAAACCGTCGGACGGTACTGTTGCGGTAGGCATCAGTAATGCCAGTGGTGATCAGGATCGTCTCGAGTCTTTCTTCGACAAGGGCGCCGCTTGGCAAGTGTTTGTCGGAGACTTTAATGGGGACGGTAGCGACGATATGTTGTGGCGTCGCGGTACTGACGGTTCTTCAAAAATCGTTTTCACCAATACCAATGGCGAACAAGCCAATGTGGTTAATGCGGTACCATTCAAGCGTTTCATGGCTTGGGATGTTCAAGTTGCTGACTTTAATAACGACGGACGCGATGATATTTTTTGGCGTAAAAGTGATGATGGCACGGTAAAAGTTGGTATCACTGGTGCTGACGGTAAGCAGGCGTCGTCTGTTTCGCACTTTGCCAAGTTTAATGCTTGGACTGCTGATCTCGGTGATTTTAATGGTGATGGCCGTTATGACATTCTTTGGCATAGGTCGACAACTGGCACGGTAAAAGTTGCCATCACTAGCGCCTCAGGCAGTCAGCAGCGAGTGGAAAAATTAGAGGCTAAGTTTTCTGCTTGGACCCAACGACTGGCTGACTTTAACGGTGATGGTCGTACCGATATTCTCTGGTATAAGCAGTCTAGTGGTGAGGTTAAACTTGCAATAAGTGATGCTGATGGTAATCAGCAAAGCGCACTGTCAATTGATCCGTCTAATTGGACGAGTGGCTCATCTTCTTCCAGCAGTTCTAGCTCATCTACCTCAAGCAGTTCTAGCTCATCTTCTAGCTCTTCCTCAAGTAGCTCTAGCTCATCTTCTAGCTCCTCATCGGGTGTTGTCACCATAAATAGCTGCGAGGGTATTAACGAGTATCCTAATTGGCCGCAGATAGATTGGGCCGGCAATCCGTCACATGCCAACGGCGGCGATCAGTTGCAGCATAATAGTAAGCTGTATCAAGCCAAAAATTGGACCCAAGCGACGCCAACTAACGGTGGAGCCTGGACGTTTATACGCGATTGCATAGAAACCTCGAGCAGTTCCTCTTCGGGTTCGTCTTCAAGTTCGAGTAGTTCTTCCAGTGGCGGCGTTAATCCTGACTGCGGTGTTAAAACCAAAGCGGGCGGCTTCACCGTGTGTGCTTCCGATTTGGCCGCCAAGGCTGAACAGTTAACCTCTAGTGACAAATTCGAACAGATTAAAGCGTCCATTAAAACGCGCGATATCACCATGGTCGAGCAGATTATTCCCGGCCGCGCTGCTAACCCCGAGAACGTTAAGCGGGTAGAAGCTATTTTTGCCGATAGCGATTGGGACGCGCTCTTTCCGTATCGCAATGAAGGTTATAGCTATACCAATTTGCTGCGCGGTATCGGTCTATTTGAATCTATCTGTAGCACTTATACCGATGGCAGAGACTCCGATGCTATTTGTCGCAAGAGTTTGGCCACTATGTTTGCGCATTTCGTACAAGAGACCGGTTACAACCACGGCAGCTTGATTGTCGATGGTGAGCAGCTGCCAACCTGGAAACAGGGTCTTTATTATCTGCGTGAAATTAATCGCGGTACCTATGGGGCTTGCAGCGGCTGGCAGCAGCAGGCCTTCCCGTGTGCGCCGGGTAAAAAGTACTTCGGTCGCGGCGCTAAGCAGCTCAGTTGGAATTACAACTATGGTTTGTTCGGCAAGGCGATCTTTGGCGATACCTCGGTACTGTTGAACGATCCCGAGCGCGTGGCGGACACGTGGTTGAATCTGGCTACGGCCACTTTTTTCTTTGTCACCCCGCAGTCACCAAAGCCAAGCATGTTGCATGTTATCGACGGCACTTGGCAGCCCAATTCCTTCGATCTGGGAGCGGGTTTCGCGCCTGGCTTCGGCGCCACTACCAATATTATTAATGGTGGCCTTGAGTGCGGCAGCGGCTCTGAATCGGCCGGTTCTGCCAACCGTATCAAGTACTATCGTTTGATGGCAGACTACCTGAGCGTGCCAATACCAGCGGATGAAGTGCTCGGTTGTGGCAGCCAGTCAAATGGCTTCTCACAGGATGGCGCGGGTTCGCAGAATAACCACTGGGATCAAGACTGGTCGGCTTCGGGGGCAAACTTTGCCTGTAAGCTAGTGCGTTGGCAGAATGGTTTTAATGCGCTCTATCCTGATAGTTATCAAAGCTGTATCGAGGCGACCTTTGATAACGTTGAGGTGATTGATGATCTCAGCATAACAGTGAAAAGCAAAAATTTTGCGGCTGGTGTCAATGAATTGAACGTTGAGCAGACTATTTTAGGTCAACCTGTGCAGCGAAAAGTGCATGTTGTAACGCCTGAAAATATGGACAGCAATACCAATTATCCATTGTTATTTGCTTTTCATGGTGCCACCGGTAGTAGCCAGCAATGGTTGAATGCAGCTGGTTTGAACGATTTAATTAACGCCGGTGAGTTTATTGGTATTTATGCCAATGGTCATAGAGACGATGATGGCAATGGCGGTTTCTGGAATCTAGGGTCGGAACCGAGCAGTGCTGACGATGTCGAGTTTATTGACCTGATTATGGAGGAGTTGAGTCATTATCATAACCTTGATCTAAGTCGAGTCTATGCTGCAGGCATGTCTAACGGCTCGGGGTTAGTGAACTTGTTGGCAAAGCGCACTACTTATTTTAACGCCGTGGTGCCTATGTTTAGTCAGCAAAAACTGACTATTGCTGATATGACAGCGCAAACTCCGGTGGCGGTGATGCAAATTGTCGGCGAAAACGACACCACTATTCCAGCGGCTGGCGGCAATACTTTTGCAGGCGAGTTTTTAAATGCTCAAGACAGTGTATTAAATTGGGTGGATCAGTTTAATTGCTCCGTTAACGATGCCTTTACTACTGAGGTTTGGGGCAGTATTTCGGTTGAGAAGCTGATTCATACGAACTGTGCACTGGGTGTAGAAATTCACCATGTAGTGGCAAAAGACACCGGCCATGGTTTTAATTGGAGAAGAGACGAACATATCTTTCAAGAAATCTGGAATTTTTTATCAAGATTCTAAGGGTTTTGTCTTATTAATATATTTAGTGACCTTTAATCGATGTTAAACCAGTAAATGAAAAAGGGCTCGTATCGTTTGATACGAGCCCTTTTTTTTCGACTTTTATGTGTCTGGTGCTGTAGCTCGAGAGTAAGTCGGGTTAGGCTTTGATTATTATGGGGCTAAGGTCGTGCGAATTTTAGCTTGCCGAAGTTGAGTCGATTAGATATCGCTAAGGTCGTTGTCGTTGGCAAAAGCTGGTTGTGATAAAGGTTTGATTGTATTTAATGATTGTTCGTCCTAACGGGATTCACTTTCAAAAGCTTTCGTCTGTTATCTAGATGCCATTGCTGAGGTTCATTGTGCGCCAATTATTAGGGAGTATTTTATCAAGCAATTTAATATTATTTGAACATTTGTGTGATTCAAATTTTTGTTTACTAGTTCTTTGAAAAATCCAATTTTTTTGGTTATCCTCGGAAACGATGGTGTTTATTTACGTTTTTTTTGGTTTTCTAGGTTCGATACCTCGGAGATAATTGTATTTTTTCGGTAGCCATTAAAAACATAGTAATAGTGTGATCGTTTTTATCGTTGGTTGAGGTCGACTAATCGATATCAACCAAAAAATCTGTTTAATTCTAAAAATAATAGCTGAGGTTTTTTATGAAAAAAACAACCACATCGGCGCTGTTGTTAGGGGCGATGATCGCTGCTGCCAATACTACAGCAGCGGTCGATTACGACTTTAATGGCGACGGCATTGCCGACATCTTTTGGCATAATGCTGCCGATAGTAGCGTCAATATTGCCATAAATGATAGCAATGGCAATATGACTCGCGTCGAGCGTTTAAATGACAAGTCAAGTGATTGGAGCACCCAAATGGGTGATTTCAACGGCGACGGCTCTGTTGATATTCTTTGGCGTAACCAAGTATCTGGCGCGGTAAAAGTAGCGATCAGCGATGCTGATGGTAATCAGGGTGTAGTGAACGATTTTGCGCCTAAAGGTAGTGCGTGGCAGACCCACATTGGTGACTTTAACGCCGATGGTCGCGACGACATTTTATGGCGCAAGCCAGCAGAAGGTACTGTTGCG
>CAWVSV010000121.1:0-5001 GCA_963933095.1 uncultured Cellvibrionales bacterium | reverse complement strand
TTGGCTGAGCTTGTTGGGGCGCCTATCGATATAGTGTCGACTGGCCCTGATCGAGTTGAAACCATGGTGTTGCGCTCGCCTTGCGCAGAATAAATTGACCGCTTGGCTGAGCTTGTTGGGGCGCCTATCGATATAGTGTCGACTGGCCCTGATCGAGCTGAAACCATGATGTTGCGCTCGCCTTTTGCTGAGTAAATAGCTAGCGCTGCGCTTTGGCGCAGCTAGCTAAAAAAGCCCGCGTATCGAAAGATACGCGGGCTTTTTTATAACAGTGATTTATCTTTATTTATTGGCGCTGTTCCAGGCAATGCACTCAGCCAGAGTAATGCCCGAACCGCCGAAAATATCCAGCGCACTGCCAATAGTCAGGTCGACCTTGCTATTAGATAGCTGCTTGACCAGTTCTAAATCCTGCAGTGATCGCGCACCGCCGGCGTAGGTAACGGGGATATTACAGTGCTCAGCTAGCAAGGTGACTAAGTCTTCATCAATGCCGGCCTGTAAGCCTTCGACATCCGCAGCGTGAATCAAAAACTCGGCGCAGTGTTTGCTCAGCTTGGCCAGGGTTTCGGCGTCTACAGCGATGTCTGTAATCGTCTGCCAGCGATTAGTAGCAATGTTCCAACCATTGGGTGTGCGGCGGCAGCTTAAATCTAAAATTAACCGTTCAGCCCCAGTAATAGCTTTGATCTGCTCCAACCGTTCAAAACTAAACTGGCCATTGTCAAACAGATAAGACGTAACAATCAGGTGCGAAGCGCCAGCTTCAAGAAATTCTTTAGCATTACTGGTATTGATACCACCACCAAACTGCAAACCACCGGGCCAAGCTTGTAGAGCGGCAATAGCCTGCTCTTTATTGCCGGGGCCAAGAGCAATAACATGGCCGCCCGGTAAATTGTGTTGCCGATAAAGCTCGGCGTAATGCAAAGCATCTTTGTCGCTGACGAAGTTGGTCTGGGCACCTTGATCATCCAAGCTGCCGCCGATGATTTGCTTAACTTGGCCTTGGTGCAGATCTATACAGGGGCGAAATTGAGTCACAGCGGGGCCTTTAAATGAAAGAGAATTTGGTTCGTATTGTACCTGAATCAGAGGCGGGGTAAGAATCGGCGGTTAAGTCTGAATCGGTTGGGGCCGGTTGTTCAGTGTTGTAGTTGTCCCGAACAACTCAGTAGGGCCTATTGATCACAAGGTTGATGCTTATTGGCAGTGCTTGACGCTCCAACGGCATGCTATGCAAACCGTATTAGGTCAATGGTTAAGTTCGTGCCATTGTCGCTTTAACTGGTCTATTTCAGCGCGCATTTCAGCCACTAGCTGTTCCAAGTCTTCTATCCGTTGTCTGTCTTTACTGATCTCAGGCAAAGGATCCATCATCACGTTGCTATTTAAAGCCGGCGATTGCACTGCCTCTGATGTAAAGTCTTTGATTTCAGAGTTACCGTCATTGTCGCGTCCATCACCCAATAAGTGCGCATAGCGAAAATCTCTTTTGCCAGGTTCCTTCGGCAATCTTTTTACCCAAGGTTCACCTTCTCGGGTCATCATGCGCTCAAGAACTTCTTCTACCTGAGAGAAATCGGAGAATTCACACAAGCGGGCGGTGCGTGTTTTCAGCTCTCCCGGCGTCTGCGGTCCGCGAACAAACATCACGCACAAACAGGCCAGCTCTCTCGAACTCAGGTGCAGCTGACTAAATTCAGTATTGCAAAAACGATGTTTATATTTAGCCGTTCTACTGCCAAATATAACTTCTGCTAGCAGACCTTTTTTAGATAGTGAATCAATTGAATCTTGAATAGCAATAGCATCAAGAGTCATGGCAGGAAACCGATTACTTTTTTGATTGCAGCCATTGAGCAATGCATTCAGCGACAGTGGGTATTGATCGGGCGTGGTTAGTTCCTTTTCTAAAAGCACACCAA
Source organism: uncultured Cellvibrionales bacterium (assembly GCA_963933095.1). Classification (GTDB taxonomy): domain Bacteria; phylum Pseudomonadota; class Gammaproteobacteria; order Pseudomonadales; family Cellvibrionaceae; genus UBA1124. Next base: position 3,073 of record CAWVSV010000121.1, on the reverse strand, counting down.
TAACACGTATTTCTAATGCTGATAAATTCATCTATAACTCTCTATGGCGCTGCTATTTACTATGCCTAAGGGTACCACTAGAAACTACCGTATCCTTTTAGCGGTTAGGTGCCGTGCAATATAATACTTTTATCAAAGTGCTAGCGAAAAAATTGACAACCTGCCAACAACCTTGCTTAAAGAACTGTACCAATTTTCAGCTATAGATACGACCCAGTACGCCGCCGATAGAAACGCTAATGTTTAAAGCGGTTTTAAACCGATTGTCGGCAAGAATATTTGCACGATCTGATCAGTTTAAAAAAATTTCCAAAAGAGTATTCAAAGAGACTAAAAATGCTTTCCTGTGACTTTTTTAAAAATTGTATCACTAGTCATTTCTCTTAAAGCCCCGTCATCAAAAAAGGGAGCCCTATGGGCTCCCTTTAGTTCGGTTAAACTGGCCGTACAACCGAGGTTTAACTACAGTTTATTGGCACTCATCTATAACCGTTTTTTCAATAAACGTAATCGGTTTATTGCCAGTCTTAGGTATTGATACTATGTGATATGGGTAAGTAAGTGCAAAAGTCACATTGCACCAAGGTTCAGGCTCATGCAATTCAACCGTTACATCAATACTGGCACTGTGTTCAACGACTTGGCCAATGGTAATTGAATAGCCGCCTGTATTTCGACGGCCCCTAAATACGCCAATAGCGGTGTTGTTATTAAAGTCCACCTCCGGTGCCTCGGTATTTAAATATTGATATATTTGGTTCAATTCAGTGGCATCGTTTGCAACGATATTTAATCGTGTTTGCATAGAACTGAATCCACCTTCAGTTAATATTCGAACAGGTAGAGTTGTGCTTGATGGAGTTGGAAGGGTGCAAACCCTCATCCAATTACCCCACTGACCAGTGTCAGCGGGAAGCGAAGTGGTCCAACTTTGAGCTTGCCAGACACTACCTTGGTAGGAATACATCTCGCCGTTATCAGCGTGAGTTGGTTTATCATCCCAACCTGTATTGAGCCAGTTAGGGGCTTCATTAAGAGAACTGATATCGAGACCACCTGGGCAAAACGAATCCGTATCAAAAAGACGAGATCGAGGCAAGAACGGATATTCTTGCTTCAGAGCAATCTCTCGGCCGCCAGACTTTACCACCCAGTTAGACGGCATAGACACCGGCGAGGAGTACTTGAGCGCAACTGTGTAGCTGCCGCCGGGGGCAATAGATTCAAAGTCAGCCAGAGTCACCTTGAGGCGATGGAAGTTGTTCTCCAAGCCTCCTATGTTTCCGCCGTCTGAGTTAGCGCCGTCGGTAACAAGTTTTAGCCTATCCCACTCTTGAATTTCCGGATTAAACGCTGGGCTCGTTGTGCCCATGTCGAAGGTGAACTCGGTGCCACCGGGAATTTCGACCTTAGTGTTGTTGGTGAACACCACATCGGGAGTGATCGGAAAGTTATGATCACCTAGAGGAAAACCGGTTAGCTCAACCGATAGATCAATCGTCTCGGTTGGCATTTCAATTTCAGCTCTTTTATTGCCGTACGGAGCTGCCGAGGTAAACTTTGAGGCAATAGCCCTGGTCATGGTGGAGCCACTTTCGAACTGACTCTTTTGCTGGTTAAAGTCGTAGTCACCCGCCAAGTCCGACAACATGATACCGCCGATGCCTTTGTCGATAACATACTGTGCCTTGGCGTCGATTGACTGTTCATCTTCGGTCGACAAGAACACACCTGTGTCACTGTTCCACAGCCATGGCGCTTGCATGACGTCGTCGTAGTTGCGCACGTAGTTGCCGGTCAATTCAGCATCGCCCAGACCGTAATGCGCTAGGTAGTCAGCCAGAATGCCGTGCTGCAGGTTCTTGGCGTGCCACATAGGGTTAATACCCGCACCTACCTCATTGCCGTTAGCGTCAAGCTCGTGCCAAATGTTGTCAATGCCCGTGGCGCCGTCACCACAGTCAAAAAATATGCCGGTGCCAAGCTGACAGTTAGACTGATCAGGAAAGGAAGCTTCGCCCCACAGACCATTGGTGCCACCCTGCACGTCTTGCCAGCCGCGCGAGTAGTAAGGCACACCGATATTAATACGACCGGCAGGCATTGAACCTCGGAAGTAGTGATAGCCCCAGTCGGTGTTCATTTGACCAAGACCACCGAAGCCACTTAGATATCCCGTCCTAAATATATGCTCACTGTCCTCACCGTTGTCAAACAGCGGGGCGTGGGGGCCAACAAATGAGTTCCAAGCACCATGCATGTCGTAGCTCATGATGTTGACATAATCCAGATATTTGGCCGATTGCATGGTTTCCATACCGCGCAAAAGATCGCCATCCCCTGTTGATGCAATAGCGAGCATATAGTGGGTGCCATCTTCTGCACCGGCTATATCCAGTTTCTCGCGCAGAGTCTTCATCAACACGTCGTAAGAAGCACTCATGCCCGTGGCAAGCGCATTGGAAAATTCGAAATCCAGCGGATTACCAGCGTCTTGCATTGTGCTTGGAATCTCATAATCTATGCTCGCACCGTCAAAGCCGTACTGGCGTAGGAAATCCACCACAGAATCGGCAAAGGCGTCGATGCCAGCGGTATTCACGCTGTTATCGCTATTGGTGGTCATGGTGTAGAAGCCACCCGACGCTATGCGCTCGCCATTGTCGGCGAAGTATCCACCCGTTTCAGCCCAGCCGCCGATGGCAATCAACGTTTTCACATGCGGGTGCTGTTTTTTGTATTTATTCAGCAGGTTGAAGTGACCTTTGTAGCTGAACTCCGGGTCCATTTCGGCACCCTCAACACCCGGCCATTGCATGCCTATAGCGGCATTGGTCTCAAGCGGCGAGCCAACAGAAACCTCATTGTTAGCGTCGACATGAGCATAGGCATAGTTGATGTGAGTCAATTGAGCCCAAGGGATGTCGTTGGCTAAATAGCGCGGCGCGTCTGCATCGAACTGACCCGTAGCGTCCACACCCGTGCGCCCACCGGTAAAGTAACCAATCACACGACGGGTCTTGCCACCCATTTTCTCGCGGCCGTCTTGGTCGTAAATCTCGCAGTAGTTAGA
>CAWVSV010000120.1:0-5006 GCA_963933095.1 uncultured Cellvibrionales bacterium | reverse complement strand
AGTGCGTGGCAGACCCACATTGGTGACTTTAACGCCGATGGTCGCGATGACATCTTATGGCGCAAGCCAGCAGAAGGTACTGTTGCGATGGGTATTAGTAATGCCTCTGGTGGTCAAGCTCGCCTCGAGTCATTCTTCAACAAGGGTGATGCTTGGGAAGTGTTCGTCGGTGACTTTAACGGTGACGGCGGCCATGACATGTTATGGCGTCGCGGAGCTGACGGCACCTCAAAAATTGTCTTTACCAATACCAATGGTAAACAAGCCAGTGTGGTTAATGCTCTTCAAGCTAAACGTTTTAGCGCATGGACGGTACAAGTTGGTGACCTGAACAACGATGGTATTGACGATATTCTGTGGCGCAAGTCGACTGATGGCACCGTTAAGGCGGGTATCAGTGGTACCGATGGCAAACAAGCTTTGTCTGTTAATCACTTTGCTAAGTACTTGGCATGGACCGCAGACTTAGGCGACTTTAACGGCGACGGCGGCACTGATATTTTTTGGCGCAAGCCGGCAGATGGTACTGTTAAAATTGCCATTACTGGCGAGAATGGCGAGCAAGCAAGCGTAGTGGGACTTCCGGAAAGATTCTCTGGATGGGCTCATCAGTTACTCGACTTTAATGGCGATGGCAACACCGACATTCTTTGGCACAAAGCGGCGAGTGGCGAAGTCAAGCTTGCTACTAGTAGCGCAATGGGGTATCAGAAGAGTGAGATGTTGATTGATCCTTCGAGCTGGACTGACGGTGGTGATTCATCATCAAGCAGTTCATCTTCTAGCTCAAGCAGCTCATCTTCTAACTCTAGCAGTTCGTCTTCTAGCAGTTCATCAAGCAGTAGCTCTGGCGGCGTTGTCATAGGTAACACCTGTGACGCATACGACATCTGGAAAAGTGGTGATACATACAATGGCGGCGCCGCGATTCAGAACGGCGGCAACGCTTACACCGCCAAATGGTGGACAGCACAACAACCTACCATGACATCAGGAGACTGGACACATATAAAAGCGTGTGAAGATATCATCGATTCTAGCTCTTCTTCTGGAAGCTCCTCCAGTTCCTCATCTGGCGGCGGTGTTGTCGAGTGCCCAAGTTTTAGCTCGGGCAGTGCTTATGCGACAGGTGCTTCTGTTGCTAACAACGGTGGCTTTTATGAATGTAAGGTTAGTGGCTGGTGCTCAATGTCCGCAGCGGCCTATGAGCCTGGTGTCGGATCTGCTTGGGCCGGTGCTTGGTCAACAACTACTGAAGCGGCTTGTAGTGAGGCCAATAGTGGCAGTAGCGGCGGCGGGGGCGGCGGTGTTGTAGTACCCGACGTGCCCATGTGTGGTGGCGCTTGGAAAAAAGCCAAGGTCTACGCCCAAGACAGCCTAGTAAGTTATAACGATGTGGTTTACGAAGCGATCGGTCAGGTACACGGTATTCCACCTGAAGACCCAACCTATAAGGGTAAGTGGCTGGCGGTTGGTACGTCTGACCCATCAATGTGCCCTGTGCCAATTCCTAATACCATCGATTATGGTACGGCTCAGCCGGTTGACGGCAATATGAATGCCGGCATTGTCAATCCATCCGCTAGTATCAGCGCGGCCCAAATCTCGGGCAGCTCGTCCATTGCAGGAACTCGTGGCGCTATCGCCCCGGCTACTGACAACGGCGGTGACCACGGCGGCTTGGATGTTGACAACGGTGCCGATGGTTCCAAGCTCAAGCCGGGTTTATTGGCTCTGCAGCATAATGTCTATGATAACGGCGTAGTTGGCGACAATTCCTCAGGCAATTCAGGCACCGAAGTGGTCACCTATATTGGTGACTGGGCTATATACGGCCGTGGTTATAAGTTTGAGAATCTGCCAGTGCAAAACCTTGACCGGATTGTCTACGGATTTGCTGGTGTTTGTTATCAGGCCGCTCAAGATCGTCCCGACGGTTTCCCATCGCCAGCTCCTGGTGCAATGAGAAGAGCTTGTGCTAACAGCAATATGCCAGACGGTGGCATGGTTATCCCTGATACCTGGGCAGCATTTGCGACTAATCTTGGCGGTACTGCTACCGGTTTGAGTGGTCTTGAGGATATGTATGAACTGGAACCAGCTGCAGTCGGGGGTGTTTTTGGCAAGCTTTATGAGCTGCGCGAAGCTAATCCACACTTGAAGTTGGATCTCTCGGTGGGCGGCTGGACCTTGTCAGAAGGTTTCTACTTTATGGCTAAAGACCCCGTTAAGCGTAAGTTATTTGTCGACTCGGTGGTGCACTTCTTACAGCGCTTCGAATTTGACGGTATCGATTTGGACTGGGAATACCCAGGCTCAGACGGGGCTATTGCGGGTGTTGCCAGTGATGCTGATAACGCCAACTACGCCTCGTTGATTCATGAATTGCGTGCTGGTATGGATTGGCTCGGCGCTAAAACAGGCAAGCAGTATCGCCTGTCTACTGCGATTCCAGCCGGTAAAGGTCGTTTGGACAAGATTACTTGGGCTAATGTGCATCCTTACTTGGATCGCCTTTACGCCATGACTTACGACCTTACCGGTGCATGGGAGCGCAATCTGACTCACCATACTCCGTTGTACACCAACCCCAATGCTACTGGCACAGCTGCTGGTACCTCGGTTCAGTGGACTATGGATTACCTTGTAGCTCAAGGTGTTCCGGCTAATAAGCTAATGCTGGGTGTGGCTAACTACCACCGTTCGCGTGCCATGAATACGGGTGATATTAGCGAATACACCAACGGCATGATTGGTGATACCACTTATAGTGATGACAACGGTGTATTGACACTGAACATTGCTGGCGTGGGCACTTGGGAAGCCGGTGTGGTTGAGGGTTACGATTTGTTCCAGAACTTCCTCGACAAAAATATCGACGGTCGCAGCGGTTACAGCCTTTATACCGATAAGGTGTCCAATGCGGATTATCTGGTAAATGACTCTATCGGTTCATTTATCTCGATTGAGACGCCGCGTACCGCCGCGTTGAAAACCCAGTACGCTAAAGACAATGGCTACGCCGGTGTTTTCTTTTGGATGGCAGAGCAGGACAACGGTTATAACCTCAACGCGGTACAGCACGTATTGGGTAATGGCCTAGTTACTGATGTAGCCGATGGCAAGCCGCAGGATCAAATTGCGGTGTGTGGAGTTAATGTTAGCGTCGCTGAGTGCGAACAGCTGAATAGCTCTATGCGTTAATGTAAAATGACTAAGTCAATAAGTGGACTAAAGCTTGTCAAAACGTTGACTGGCGCTTAGACGCATATTGGCTTGTGTTATAAAGCATTAACAAACCCACTGAGTGACTCGTTAACACTCTGGTTAGTTTAATGGTGAATTCGGCGCAATACTGCCGAGTTCACTTTTTGAGATACTTTCAGCGAGAGTATTTCAAAAAGTGAACAAATTTTATTGAGGCCTAAAATACCCTCAAAGCGTGTTTTGTTATGCTCGCTGTCATTCATTAAGGGGTTGAAGTGGCTTTTATCTATTCGCTCGTTTATCCCAGTAGAGCCGCTGCCGACCCCATGACAGGTTAACTTTCGGGGCAATTCAGGTCACTTTTTGCTGTCGCTTTATCTATTGTAAAAACCGAGTCGGTTGAACGATTTCAATGCGTAATCGGGTTGGAACCCATTCGGCCAGGCGGGTGTTTTTTCTTGGGCCGCGGCTTCTCTTTTTTCAAAATGTCGAACTTTAGGATTAGGGCTATATTGGCCACCTTTTGAGTTTTGTCGAAGCCCCCGAATTTGGCTGCGCTTAATCTCTAGCTGATTCAATAGTGCCGTAGATAGTTGCTTTTGCTAGCTAGTATGCATTCTGTTTCTTGTGTTGTAGTGCCATAGATACTGTGCTGAATATGGTGTTTTTTATGGTAACTCAGTGGTCTTTGAGCCCGTTAAAATAACAAAAAATCGCCTGTCCCAGTCTTTATTATTCATTGCCAGTCTTTCTATGGCTGTCTTAACCTTCCTGTTCTGTGTCGTTAAGGCAATAGAGACTGTGTACTTAGGTTGCAAGTGTTACCGCATTATCCAAATGTTAAGTGACTTTTTGAAAACTAAGTGATTCAGCAGCATTTATGCTTTGCCTCCGTTAATATGAGGGCTAAGTATTTCATGTTCTATTTAGCAGGTTCGGTTTTCGTCAGGTAGCTGAATATCTCTCGAAAGAGGCTAAGCCAACTTATCGGTAGAATCAGCGTTTTTATCGTTGAATGATTTTAGCAATCGGTCTCAACTATTTAATGTGTTCAATTCTAAAAATAATAACAGAGGTTTTTATGAAAAAAACAACCAACTCGGCGCTGCTGCTAGGAGCGATGATCGCTTCTGCGAATGCAATGGCTGCTGTCGAGAGCGATTTTAATGGCGATGGCATTGCCGATATATTATGGCGCAACGCTACCAACGCCAGCGTCAAAATAGCGATGGGTACCAGTGACGGTGTCATTACCCGCGCTGAGCGCTTAAACGACAAATCAAATGACTGGAACGCCCAAATGGGTGATTTCAATGGCGATGGCGCCATTGATATCCTCTGGCGTGACAGTATTACTGGCGCGGTTAAAGTCGCTATTAGCGATGCCAGTGGCAATCAAGCCGCCGTCCATAATCTGGGCGCTAAAGGCAGCGCTTGGGAGACCCAAATTGGTGACTTTAACGCCGATGGACGCGACGACATTTTATGGCGTAAACCTTCTGATGGTACCGTTGCTGTAGGTATCAGTAAGGCTGATGGTGATCAAGATCGCATCGAGACTTTTTTCGGCAAGGGCGCCGCTTGGAGCGTTTTTGTAGGTGATTTTAACGGTGACGGCGGCGACGATATGTTGTGGCGTCGCGGTACTGATGGCTCAACAAAAATTGTTTTCACCGATGCTAATGGTCAACAAGCCAATGTGGTAAATGCCGTCCCATTCAAGCGTTTTACCGCTTGGGACGTTCAAGTGGCTGACTTTAATGGCGACGGACGTGACGATATCTTCTGGCGTAAGGGCG
>CAWVSV010000119.1:0-5026 GCA_963933095.1 uncultured Cellvibrionales bacterium | reverse complement strand
ATGGGCTTTATTGCCGACATCAACAAGATTATCGAGCGCTGCCCTGCTGAACGCCAAAACCTGTTGTTTTCGGCCACCTTGTCGGACGAGGTACGCGATCTGGTTAAAACGTCAATATTCCATGCGGTAGAGTTATCGCTCAGTGCAGACCAATCGTCCAAACCCAGTATCGAGCAGTGGTTAATTACCGTCGACAAAGACACCAAATCGACTCTACTCAGCCACCTTATTAAACACCATGGCTGGCAACAGGGATTGATTTTCGTGCGCACCAAACACGGTGTCGCCAAACTCGCCAGCCAGCTGCAAAAACGCGGTATCCAGGCCGAAGCCATACACAGTGACAAAAGTCAGGCCGTACGCAGCCAAATGCTGGCCGACTTTAAGGCCGGTAATATTCAATTTTTGGTTGCTACCGATATCGCCTCGCGCGGCATCGATATTGATGACCTCGCCCGCGTAATCAACTACGACCTGCCCAACGACGCCAACGACTACATTCACCGTATAGGTCGCACTGGCCGCGCCGGCAATAACGGCGAAGCAGTGTCGTTAGTGTCGCGCGACGACTTTAAAAGCCTGTGCGCCATCGAAAGCCGGCTCGGCCATATAATTACCCGCAACGACCTAGAAGAATTTAAACCGCGCAAAGAAGTCCCCCTTTCAATTCTGGACTATGTCCCTAAAAACCAGCGTTCGGAATGTACACAAGCACCGAACGAAACTAAAAAAAGTAAAATTCACAACAAAAAAACAGCGCTAAAGCGCAATCAAAACTCGACAAAAGCTGCCGAAAAAAGCAATATCAGCAAATCTAACAAAACGACGAACAGTTTATGGGGCAACAAAAAATCAATCTGGGATAAATAACATGCCAACCAAGACTCTGTAAATTCGTATTTTTAACATTTAACAATAATGATGATATTTTAAGGTATTTAATATGCGCTCATCTATAACAACCCTTTTAATTGCCGCCAGCCTTGCCCTCGGCGCCTGCGGTACCGATACGCCAACTGCTGATTCGACTCCAGTTAACACCACCGCAGCCCAGACCAAGGCTGCTAACACCTCAGTAACAGAACCAGCGACGCCTATTACAACAACAGCAGAGACCGCTATTAACGTAGCAACTGCTCAGACCAAGACTGCTGATCTCAACACGGCCATTGCCAATTCGGCCACTGCTATTGAAAAAGCGGCTTTTACAACAATTGCTGACACAACAACAGTTAATGCGCCAACTACTGATGAGCTTACTCTAGCCCTTAAGACCAAGTTAAAGAGCGACCACGAGAGTATTCAGGCCCGAATCGATACCATGGAAGCCACTAGAGATCGCCGCAAACTTAAAGAAAGTCTGCAAACACAGCTCGACCAAAAGTTCTCTGTTAAGCAAATCAATGAGTGTGTCGTACTAGCAAATACTGAGCCGCAGCAACTAAGTTGCAATGTGTTTTTAGACATCAGCACCAAGTACCAAAAAAATTCGCAGACCCGCCATGTGCTCATGAATGTCAGCAAAACTGATGGCCCCTGGTTTATGAACAAGTTGTCACTAGCCCCCAGACGCTAACCCCCTATTGGTATTATCACTATGCCTAAAGACAGCTCCGCCGCAGCACTCGCCCTGTACCTGCTGCGGCAAGAATATCACGGAGTGCTCTCGACTCATTCTGTGCAGATGGCAGGTTTCCCCTTTGGCTCTGTGGCACCCTACTGCTTAGATGCCAATGGCTCTGTGATCATTCTGATCAGCAGTATTGCCCAGCACACCAAGAATATTGTCGGTAACAATAAAATTTCTTTTATTGTTACCGAAGCGGGCGTCGATGATATCCAAACCGCCGCGCGCCTTACGTTAATGGCCGAAGCCCGAGAAATAGCCCCTTGTGATGAAGACACCCGCCAACGCTACTATCGCTATTTCCCCTCGGCACGGGGTTATCACAACACCCATAATTTCAGCTTCTACCGCCTGCATGCCGTTCGCGCTCGCTACATTGGCGGTTTCGGTAAAATTCACTGGCTACAGCCTGCACAGCTGCAACTGCCGCAGATCTTCAGCGGTGCCGATGAAATACCGATGCTTGATCATATGAACGCCGACCACCGCGACGCTATTGAAAAATATTGCCGCAATTTTGACATTAATTTTGGCCCAAAAGATATGCCCGAAATGGTAGGCATCGACTGCCTTGGCGCTGATATTAGAGTCGGCACAAAAATTAGCCGTATCACTTTTGCCCAAGCGGCGGAAAATAGCCAAGCGGTAAGGCGAGAGCTAGTTGCTTTAGCGAGGGCTTAGCTGCGTCAGTCGCGCTTTCAACAGCTGTAAAAATAACGCCACCGCCAGACCCGCCGCTGCAAAAATCGCCAGCATAATCACCAGTTGATAGCGCGAGGCAATAAGCGGCGACACACCCGACAGCACTTGCCCAGTCATCATCCCAGGCAAACTCACTAAACCCACCGACAACATGCCGTTCAGCGCCGGTATAAGGGCCGTATTAAAGGCCTTATTACGGCTGGCAATATAGCTCCGCCCAAGCTCAAGTTCACTGGTAAAGCGCTCGGCGGCAAGACTGATGGCATTCATGGTATTGCCATAAAGCATACCGGCGATAGGAATCCAAATATTGGCGGCATACCAGGGTTCAGGCGAGAGTGTACCGAAGACAATCACCAGCAATACCGCCGTGGCGGCTACAAAGGTAGCGACAAAACTCACCGGCAACAACATACGCCGATACTGTTTCACCGGTCCCAAGGCTATCCAGCTGGCTGCAGACACCATCACCAGCATCATAGCCGCCACCCATAAAAAGTGGTTAGCATCAAACAGGGTCAGCAACACATAGCCCACCGCCACTAACTGTAAGCACATTCGGGCCAACGCAAAGATCACCTGTCGTATATTCTGTGCCCACATCAGGTAGACAAGCAGTAGCAGCGCCACGGGCAGCGCGGCAATTAATAAGGCAAAAAATGATATTTCAGCGGGGCTTTGCATAGTAATCAAGTCAGGTTTTTGTATCTAAAAAAAGTGCAGGCATCAGCATAACTCAAACAGCCCACCGCGGCTGTGGCATAATCCCATTATGATTTTTTATCACTTTTTTAACACTTCTTTAAACTAACTTTTTATCACTCCTTTCACCTCTATTCTGGACACCAACCATGCTGACTCATCTGGGCGATATGCCCGTCGAAACCTTTCTCAAAGACTATTGGCAGCAAAAACCGCTGCTTATTCGTCAAGCTTTTCCGGACTTTGAATCGCCGCTAGATGCCGATGAAATAGCAGGTTTAGCCCTTGAGCAGGCGGTAGAGTCGCGCTTAATTGTCGAAAAACCAAAAAACAATCAAGCCTCTAGCTGGCAACTTGAATGCGGGCCATTTAAAGACGCCGATTTTGCCAAATTACCGCCCAGCCACTGGACCTTATTGGTTCAAGCCGTCGATCACTATGTGCCCGAAGTGGCGGCATTGTTGGATGAATTTCGCTTTATCCCCAACTGGCGTCTCGATGATGTAATGGTTAGTTACGCTCCTAACGGCGGCAGTGTTGGCCCCCACTTCGACTACTACGATGTATTTTTGCTGCAAGCAGCGGGTAAGCGCCGCTGGCAAACAGGGCAAGTGTGCTCAGCCGACAGCCCTCGTTTAAAAGACACCCCACTGTCGATATTACAGAAATTCGCCGGCCAACAAGACTGGGTATTAGAGCCCGGTGATATGCTGTATTTACCCCCGCAATTAGCCCACTGGGGCGTGGCCAAGGGCGATGGTTGCACGACCTACTCCTTTGGTTTTCGCGCCCCCAGCCATGCCGATATTTTAACTGAAGTCGCACAAGATATAAGCAGCACACTCAGTAATGACCAGCGCTATACCGACCCTGGTTTAATACTGCAAGATAACCCCGGTGAAATAAGCGATGCCGCTATCGCCCAGCTAAAGGCCATTGTGCAGCAACACCTAGACAATCCGGCTGCTCTGGCCGACTGGCTTGGCCGCACTATGACCGAGGGCAAGTACAGCCAAGACAATGAGCATGAGAGCGAACAAAGCGAACAGTGGCAAGGTGATGACTGGTTAGAAGTGGTCAGCGATGGCGCTGATATTGAGCGCAATATGGGCGCTCGTTTCGCCTATCGCCAACCGGACAAAAACAACGCCAAGCAAGCACACCTGTATGTCGATGGCACCGCCTACGCTTGCGATTTACTATTGGCCCAGCAACTGTGCCAACAAACTCGGTTTAACGCCGAGCAACTGTTTGATCTCAGTGATACTCAGCACAATATTATTACCGAGCTACTCAATAACGGCAGTCTCTGTATTGATGAGGGTGACTTAGAGCTCTCCGATGAAGCTGCAGATGACAAGGATTGAACAGGGCTCTTTTCCGTGGCGCTGGGCTGATATAAGGCATATTCGCCAGCAGGTGTTTATGCTCGAACAGGGTGTCAGCGCCGCCGATGAGTGGGATGGCGGCGATAAAACGGCTATGCACTTTGTGTTGAGCACACCAACAGCGCCCATCGCCTGTGCACGATTACTGCAACACACCGACGGCCGCCATCAAATTGGCCGCATGGCGGTACTTAAGCACTACCGAAAACAGGGCTATGGCCGGCAATTGATACAGGCGATCATTAGTCACCACCTCAATGCCGACAAACACCTAAGCCCGCTATTTTTACACGCACAGCTTCAAGCGCTAGACTTCTATAAACGGGAGGGCTTTATTGAGCAAGGCGAGGAATTTCTAGACGCTGAAATAGTCCATAAGACTATGATTTATCTACCTTAGAGACATCGACATGAGCGAACAATCAACAGTCAGCGATCAGCTTTTCTTGCTCGATAGTGCCAAAGATCTGCGCGAACACGCACTGAAACTGGCCCTGGGCGGTCGCCGCCAGCTAAAAATACTCAGCCATCACCTCGACGCTGCACTCTACGATTCAGAGGCCTTCTGCTCGGCCCTGTCGGCACTCGCCCGCCGCCATCGCAGCTG
>CAWVSV010000118.1:0-5209 GCA_963933095.1 uncultured Cellvibrionales bacterium | reverse complement strand
GAGCAACTAAACTGGCAACTAGCAACGGCTGTATTAACACGAGACGCTCAAAAAAACTGGCAACTCCTGCAAAACCCCAGTCGTCTGCGCATTCAAACCATCGATGGGCTCTGTCGCAGTATCGCCAAGCAATTACCTTTATCGTCTGGGCTAGGCGCACTTCCTGATACTTTGGATTTACCTGAACAAGCCTATGCACAGGCGATCAGTGACTTCTTGCAGCTACTGAAGGCCGACACCCCCGTACAAGCCGATTTACTGCGGTTACTGTCGCACTTGGACAACAATATAGACACACTCGAAAACCTGCTGATGTCGTTACTGGCAAAGCGCGACCAGTGGATACCTCACCTGCTCGGTGCACGCCATGAAAATGCCCGCAACCTGCTTGAAGACACACTCGAACAGCTCTATAACGAGCACCTTGTTAGCTGCATTGCCCAGCTCGCTCCTTGGGCGAGCGACTTGGCGCTGGCGGCCGACTTTGCCGGTAGCAATCTAGCCAGCAGTAATCCCTCTCATGCTATTGCTGGCTGCGCCGGTGCCACCGCGCTTCCTTCGTGCAAACCAGCCGATCACAGCGCATGGCTAAGTTTTCTGGAGCTATTGCTCACCAAAAAAAATCTATGGCGCGCCCGTATCACCAAGAACGAAGGCTACCCTGCCGATGGCGACAAGACCGCTAAGGCGCTGGTAAAACTGCGCAAAGGCGAACTGTTAGTGTTAATTAGCGAATTACAGCAGCAACCTGGCCTGCTCGACAAACTGCAACAACTGCGTGAACTGCCACCAGTTCGATACAGTGATAAGCAGTGGCAGCTACTCGACAGCCTGACCAACCTACTGCCACAACTGGCCGCCTACTTGCGCCTGAGCTTTCAGCAGTTGGGCGCTACTGACTTTAGCGAGATCACCCAGGCAGCTCTTCAAGCGCTTGGTAGCAGTGAAGAACCCGGCGACGCACTACTGAAGCTGGACTACAAAATTAAACATATTTTAGTCGATGAGTTTCAAGATACTGCCAGCCCACAGATGTCACTATTGCAAAAGCTAATTCAAGGCTGGGAGCACGGTGACGGCCGCACATTATTTATCGTTGGTGACGGTATGCAATCATGCTACGGCTTTCGCGATGCCAATGTGGGGCTATTTCTTGAGGCACATGCACACGGTATAGGCGACACAGCGCTGAATTCGCTGCAACTAGAGGTAAATTTTCGCTCGCAGGGCGCAGTGGTCGAATGGGTAAATCAGTCTTTTATAGGGGCCTACCCCGCCCAAGACGACATTAGTCGAGGCGCAGTAAGTTACTCACCTTCTATCGCGTTTAAGGCGGAGCTGCCGATTACAGCGGTCAATTGCTACGCCTGTGTGGCTGACCCTGATGATGACAATGCTACTCAGTCGAGTCGCTTTGCCGAAGCTAACAAAATCGTCGGCATCATCAAAAAAATTCAAACCGAGCGGCCCGAAGACACCATCGCTGTGCTGGTGCGCAGCCGGCCCCACCTAAAACATACTCTCCAAAAGCTCACCGAAGCAGGCCTAAGCTGGCAGGCCACCGAAATTGATGCGCTTATTAGTCGCATGGCAATTGTTGACCTACTCAGTATAACTCGTGCTCTGCATGCACCCTCTGAGCGCATCGCCTGGCTGGCTTTTTTGCGCAGCCCCTTAATTGGCTTGAGCCTTAACGACTTACACGCGCTATCACAGCACGGTAAAAATAACAGCGTCAACCCTGCGCAATGGTCCACGCTGCTACTTCAACTTCAAAGCTTCCCAGACAACAACTTGCTCAGTGAATCTGGGCGCAAAATCATGTCGCGTTTTATGCCCATATTAAACACACTGTGGCAAGAGCGCCGACGTAAGTCACTGCGAACCAGTGTGCAGGGGTTATGGCTTAATTTAGGCGGTCCGGCAGCCGTATTGGATGCAAGCGACATAAATAATTGCAATAGCTTTTTTGACTTGCTCGATCGACACGATCGCGGCGGTGCGGTTGAGAACTGGCCCAAGTTTGAGAGCGCGGTGAAGCGTCTCTATGCTTCCCCAGCGCAAGATGGCAACGACAAACTGCAGGTAATGACGATACACAAGTCCAAGGGCCTTGAATTCGATACTGTCATAATCCCTGGTTTGGACAAGCAACCTCGCCAAGACGATAAGGAACTTCTCCTCTGGCAGGAGCGTGTTGACGCCAGCGGCAAAACACAGCTGCTATTGGGGCCACTGGCGCCGACCGGCGAGGACACCGACCCTCTATATCATTATCTGCGGCAAGAGTCACAACGCAAAGACTCACTCGAGAGTACACGCTTGCTCTACGTTGGCTGCACTCGAGCTATCAAACAGTTGCACCTGCTGGCGGCCGTCAAGCAAAAAAAGGATGACCTGCAGGAACCCAGTAAAAAAAGCTTACTGGCCAGTATCTGGCCGAGTTTTGTGGATCAGTGCCTGACAGTTCGCGCTAAACCCGTCGCGATAAGCGGTCTAGGTGGTGCCCAGGCCATTTTACGCCTGCCACCCGAGTGGCAGATGCCGCCGCTAAACAACAATGAATTACTCGCCGCTTACCGCGGTCAATTCGAGGTAGACAGTGATGAAGCCGACAATCCGCTCAATCACCCCAAAACTGAAACTAAAGATACCTTTATTGCCCGCCATTTGGGCACAGTCTTGCACGCGGCTTTTGAGCAGCTTTGTCGCGACGGATTAGCGAGCTGGAACGAACAGCGTATCGAGCAGCAGGAAATTTTTTGGCGCGCGCAACTGCAACAACTGGGTGTAGCCTTAAACGACACCTATGCTGCATGCGAGCGAATAGCTAGGCTACTGCAGCTAGCATGCAGTGATTTGCACTCAAACTGGATATTCGACAATAAACTAGAGGCATCAGCCTGTGAGTTAATACTGCTGCACAAAGCTAAGACACTGATTGTTGATCGCACCTTTATGCTCAGTGGAGAGCGTTGGATTGTTGATTATAAAAGCAGTGAGCCCGCTATGGGTGAGAGCAAAACTCACTTCTTACGGCGAGAAAGTGACGTTTACCGCACGCAATTAAACGGTTATGCAGAGGCGTTTGCGGGCATCAATAGCGACCCTATTCGTGCTTATCTTTACTTTCCGGCTATTCAGTGTCTCCATGCCGTAGATTTTAGCTGTCCAAAGCCCTGATAAATTAGCTAGAATAGTGACATTACAGTTGCCCTCTGACAAATAACCTCAAATTAAGCCGCCAAGCTCTATGCTTGGTTGGCAACTTTTAGACAAGAGACACTCCATGACCAGCAATGCAATCGACGACTTGAATGTAGTATCACAAGAACTTTTGATCTCACCCGCAGAAATCAAGAAAAACCTACCGCTATCGGCAAAGGCTCTGGCTGCAGTTACCGAGGGTCGCGATACCGTTCGCAATATTCTTGACCGTAAAGATCATCGTATCTTTGTAGTCATTGGCCCCTGCTCTATTCACGATGTTGACGCCGCTATGGATTACGCTGCGCGCTTGAAAAAGCTGTCCGAGGAAGTAAGCGATACGCTCTATATTATTATGCGTGTCTATTTTGAGAAGCCGCGTACCACCGTAGGTTGGAAAGGCCTGATCAACGACCCTTATCTGGATGACTCGTTCAAAATTCAAGAGGGACTGCATATTGGGCGCAAGCTACTACTGGACATCTCCGAGATGGGCCTGCCTACCTCCACCGAGGCGCTGGATCCAATATCTCCACAGTACATGCAAGATCTGATTAGCTGGTCGGCTATTGGCGCGCGCACCACCGAGTCGCAAACCCACCGCGAAATGGCCTCGGGCCTATCTTCTGCGGTAGGTTTTAAAAACGGCACCGACGGTGGCCTTACAGTTGCCATTAATGCGCTTGAATCAACCGCTCACCCGCATCGTTTCCTTGGCATCAATTCAGAAGGCCAGGTCGCCATTGTCCACACCAAGGGTAATGCTTATGGCCATGTCGTGTTGCGCGGGGGTAACAGCAAACCAAACTACGACTCAGTCAGTGTCGCCGTGTGTGAGGATGAATTGAAAAAGGCCGACCTAGCGTCTAATATTATGATCGACTGCAGTCATGCCAATTCTAACAAAGATCACAAATTACAGCCTCTAGTTGTGGACAATGTAGCCAATCAAATAGCTGAGGGTAACCAGTCCATTATCGGACTTATGATCGAGAGTAATATATCCGCTGGCAATCAGAAAATTTCCGCTAACATGGAATACGGCGTATCGGTGACCGACAAGTGCATCGATTGGGAGACGACCGAAAAGACCCTCCGTGATATGCGTAACAAGATTAAGGATGCATTGGTTAGCCGTAACAGCTAACCGCTGTTCAATACAAAAAAACCGCCTGTCGAAAGACTGGCGGTTTTTTTGTATTGAATACTGTGAGGGAAGCAGACGGCTTTAGTTTAAATTCGAAGTGCCTGTTACTTATAAACGCAAAGCTTATAGCTATATGGACAGTCAAGCAGAGTCTTAGCTATTTCCCACAAAAAAAGGGGTAACGAGTTTGAGGATACGTTAACTAGGCAGCACCGTTAGAGCAACAGCGGTTTTTTGTGTGCCGCGCGGAGGTTATAAGCATTTAAATTTTACGCCTATCGTTTCTAAAAAAATCCACTGAACACTAGAGGATCACGGCCACTACTGATATTTTAAGTAACTAGTCATTAAATAACACTTAACGACAGGGCTTAGATATGAACGTAATGACTAATTTCTTTGTAAGCTTTTCACCGGTTAAGGCTGACGACTACATGCTTAGTACTGGCATTAACCAAGTGCCGGCATTAGAAACCACGAAGATTGAAATCGCCAATATGGCGGCAATTGACTATGTATTTCTTACCCCCGCCCGCAGCTCATACCAACCCATCAACAACCAAGACTCATTATAAATAGTATTTCAGCTTATTGAACAGCTGCAATTAAGCCCAGAGCGAAGCACTTTTATTGATATTGACGAGTACAACAACAGGCACTTCAGCCGTTTTGAGATGCAATGGGTAAATCAGTTCCCGATAGATATAAAATGCACACCCATTGTTAGCTGTAATCACATCGATTTCATTGAAACTTTGCATACGCATGCCAATAACTATGAATTTTAAATAGATTATGGTCATAAAAAAGGCTATGTCTGCATAACCTGTTGTAGGTGCCATACTGAGTAATGAA
>CAWVSV010000117.1:0-5303 GCA_963933095.1 uncultured Cellvibrionales bacterium | reverse complement strand
TTAAAGAGCAACATGAAGAGATATCAAAGCGCTAGCATCGATAAAACTCATTTAACCGCCACTACCGCCATTTTGGTTAGGGCTGATAAGGCCCGATCTGACGGTTAAGCGGCGCTCAGATCTTTATCGATTAACGTCAACAACCGCGCCAATGCGCCGCGGTTCTGGGTAGCCACTCGCTGAGCGGCTAATCCCATTTCTGCTCGGCGCGCGGGACTGCGCAGCAGAGCTATAACCGCGGTCGCTAATTCATCGCTGTTGTTAGCGATACTTAGGGCACCTGCATCATCCAACAAGCTCGATACCTCAGCAAAATTGTATAGCGCGGGGCCCGTTATAATCGGCAGTGCCCAAGCGGCCGGCTCAATAAGATTATGCCCTCCGACTGGCACTAGCGAGCCACCGACAAAGGCAATATCACAGGCGCCAAAAAACAGCAGTAATTCGCCCATAGTATCGCCCAAAAACACTTGCGTATTTTGATCCGGGCTGGCGCTCTGGCTACGGCGCTCGGTGTTAAAACCGCGTGCTTGGCATAAATCGAAGATACTGTTGAAACGCTCTGGATGGCGCGGCACTAACACCAACAAAGCATCGGCTTGAACCTTGAGAACGGCTGTAAAGGCTTCAAGTACTTGCTCGTCTTCACCGGGGTGGGTACTGGCAACTAGCCAAATTTGCCTTTTGTCCGCGCCGCTCCACTGCAGCTTTAACGCCTTGGCCTCGGCACGCAATGACTCGGGCAGGTGCAGATCAAATTTAATACTGCCGGTCACGCTTAACTGCGATTTGGGCAGACCCAGCTCAACAAAACGGTCGCCGTCGACGCTATTTTGCGCCGCCACACAGCTAATGCTTTTCAGCATAGGCTTAGTTAAGGCGGAAAACTTCTGGTAGCCGCGCGCCGATTTGGCCGATAAACGCGCATTGGCAACAATCGAGGCAATACCACGCTGGCGGCAGGCGGCGATGGTGTTGGGCCAGAGTTCGGTCTCCATCACTATCAATATATCGGGCCGAGTTCGAGTCAAGAAACGATACAGGCAATCCGGTAAATCGTAGGGTGCGTAGCAGTGCTCGATACGCGGTTCACTGCCAAATAGTGCCTGCACCCGCTCGGAACCTGTCGGCGTGGTGGTGGTAATCAATAGCTGATGCGCTGGGTAGTCTGCCAATAGCTGTTTTATCATCGGCACGGCGGCCAAAGTTTCACCGACCGACACCGCGTGTAGCCAGATACGCGATTGATTGGCCAGCTTGGGTATAAAACCAAAACGTTCAGCCCAGCGCTTGGCATAAGCGGGTGCCTTGATGGCACGCCAAAGTAGGCGCAACACTACGAGGGGCAGTAACAGGTAAAAAACAAAGCTATAAAAATGACGCACAATAAATTTCCAGCGAGGGGATTGGGCAATAAATATCGCTGCAGTTTACCCCATTAAAAATCGTTATAATAATGGCAACTGAGGATATGGTGCAGGAACGCATCACCGCAAGCGAAGCCAGTCGAAGCTTGAAAAATACCAAGCTGTTCACGTATCGTCCCAGTATTTCATCGGCGTTCACTAAATAGGCAGCAATGATGTATTCAGTGACTATAAAAGCAGGAAGGGTATGAGTCAGGTAACTGTAAAATTGGATATCGCTATTATTGGCGGCGGCATCGCTGGTTTATGGCTGCTCAATCGTTTATCTGCCAAAACAGCCGGTGCTGGTTTTAACTGTCATTTATTCGAGTCCAAAGCACTGGGCTCAGATCAATCCGTGGGTTCACAGGGAATGATTCACGGCGGCATGAAATACAGCCTCAGTGGTGCCTTGAGTGGTGCCAGCGAAGCCATCGCCGATATGCCAGCGCACTGGCGCGCCTGCCTTGAAGGCAAAGGCGATGTCGACTTAAGCCGCGCCCGCACCCTTAGCGATCACTTTTATATGTGGTCCAGCGGCAGTGTTAGCTCCAAGCTGACCACTTTTTTTGCCAGTAAGGCCACTCGCGGCCGCGTCGATAAGGTCAGCAAAAAAGATCGTCCTGCAGTTTTTCAAAACAAACAATTCAGCGGTAATCTCTACAAACTGGTTGATATAGTGCTTGATGTACCCAGTGTCGTTACCGCTCTAGTCGATAACTGTAGCGGTCAGACACATCTAATCGACTGGTCGCAGTCCCGCCTGCAAAAAAATGACGACGGCAGCGCCTATATACTTATCGATCAGGGCGACAAGACTATTCGAGTCGAGGCGCAGCGTTTTATTTTTGCCGCCGGTAAAGGCAATGCCGAACTATTACAAAACCTGGGCCTCAACGGCCCGACCATGCAAATTCGTCCGCTACAGCAGGTAATGGTTAAACTCGACTACCCTCACCCGTTTTATGGCCACTGCCTGGGTGCCGATAAAACGCCGCGACTGACGATATCCAGCCATCCGTTTGTCGACGCCGAAGGCAAGCAGAGCTGGGTTTGGTATTTGGGCGGCAGTCTGTCAGAAAAAGGCGCCCAGCAAAGCGCTGCAGAAGTAATTGCCTGTGCCCAAGAAGAACTCACCGAGTTAATGCCCTGGCTGGATCTATCAACAGCCGAGTGGGCGGCTTTGCCGATTGAGCGCGCCGAGCCCCAACAGAAAAATTTACTGCGCCCCGACAAAGCCTTTTCCGGCAACACCGCCGATTGCAGTAACGTCTTAGTCACCTGGCCTACTAAGTTAACGCTGGCACCCAACCTTGCCAATGAGGTGCTCGATAATCTTGAGCGGGACGGTATTAAACCGTCCATTGAGACTGATAGCCGCGCGTTACGCCACCTAGCCACACCTGAAATTGCCAAGACGCCTTGGCAGAAGGCGTTTCAATAATGCTCAACAAACGACAATTCGCTAACACCGATATGTGGGTCAGCCCATTAGGCCTTGGCACAGTGAAGCTCGGCCGCGATAAAGGTGTGAAATATCCCAATAGCTTTAAAATTCCCGACGATACAGAGGCATTAAATCTTATTGCCTTGGCAAAAGATCTCGGCATCAATTTAATCGACACCGCCCCCGCTTATGGCAACAGTGAAGAGCGTCTGGGCGCATTATTAAAAGGTCAGAGAAATAATTGGTTAATTTGCTCTAAAGTAGGCGAGGAGTTCGATCCATTAACGGGCGCTTCCAGCTTTAACTTCAGTCCCGAACACACACGCTTTAGTATCGAGCGCAGTTTAAAGCGCCTCAACACCGACATGATCGATATGGTGTTAGTCCACTCCAATGGCAATGATTTAGACATAATCAACCACTACGGCACCCTAGATGTGTTGGCTGATATTAAACAGCAGGGCTTAATTCGCGCCTTTGGTATGTCGACTAAAACGGTCGCGGGAGGACTGCTGGCCGCCGAAAAATCGGACTGCGTGATGGTCACTCACAACCTCGCTTACCGTGACGAAACCGATGTAATTGATTATTGCCGCGAACACGGCAAAGCGATATTGCTGAAGAAAGCTCTAGCGTCGGGGCATATTTGCACAGGCAGCAATACACAGGACCCAGTGCAAGCGAGTATGGATTTTATTTTCGCCAACACTGGAGTCAGCAGCGCCATAGTGGGAACTATTAACCCCAAGCACTTGCGCGATAATGTCGAGAAAGCCGCTAAAGCGCTCAATATTAGCCGCTAGTATTCAGTGCATCCTGCTGAATCTTTTCCACAATCGCGGTGGTTGAGCAATTATCGAAGAAACTCAGCACCTGTACATCGCCACCATAAGCCCTGACAATTTCGTGACCAACCACTTGGTCTTCAGTGTAGTCACCGCCCTTCACCAAAACATCGGGCTTAATGATGGCCAACAGTCGCTCGGGGGTGTCATCATCATAGTAAAGCACCCAATCGACGGCCTCTAAACCGGCCAGCACTGCCATACGCCGATCAACAGTATTAATTGGTCGGCCCTCGCCTTTTAAGCGTTTCACCGAGGCGTCGGAGTTAATGGCCAAAATCAGTCGGTCACCGAGATTGCGCGTATCCGCTAAATAACCGACGTGACCGGCATGAATAATATCGAAGCAGCCATTGGTAAAAACAATTTTTTCACCAATGGCGCGGGCGTCATCCAATGCAATCAACAGCTGCTCTTCAGTCACCACACCGCGCCCAGAACCCTGTTCCGACTGCACTGCGCGACGCAGCTCTGGCGCACTGACCACGGCGGTACCCAGCTTTGCAACCACAATACTAGCGGCAATATTGGCCAATGCCACAGACTGCGGCAACGGCTCGCCCGCAGCAAGTGATGCTGCCAATACCGAAATCACGGTATCGCCGGCACCAGTCACATCAAATACTTCTCGCGCGCGCGCCGGTAAATGCAACTCGGGCTGCCCCGGGCGCAACAGGCTCATACCCTGTTCACCACGCGTCACTAACAGCGCTTGTAACTCAAGCTCACGCATCAGTACGGTGCCTTTATCTACAATTTCCTTTTCACTATGGCAGGCGCCGACAATCGCGGTGAATTCGCTCCAGTTGGGCGTCAATAAAGTTGCGCCTTTATAGCGACTAAAGTCGGTACCTTTAGGGTCAACCAATACCGGTATTTTGTGCTTTCGGCATATCTGAATTAAGGCCTCGGTATTTTGCAGAGTACCTTTAGCATAATCAGACAGGATTACCGCCCCCATGAGAGGCACTAACTTTTCAGCTTTGGCGATAAAATCGAGACTGTCATCCGCCGTAAAGGCCTCTTCGAAATCGGCTCGAATCAGCTGTTGATGCTGACTGATCACCCGCAGTTTGGTAATGGTCGGCTTATCACTAGAAACCTGAAAGTCGGTATGAATACCCGCCGCCTGCAAACGTGTTTGCAGGGCATCGGCCGCCTCATCGTTACCCACCACGCTCACTATTGATGCGCCGCCGCCGAGCGCGGCAATATTTAACGCCACATTGCCGGCGCCGCCAGGGCGGTCTTCAACCTGATTGACTTTCACTACGGGTACCGGCGCCTCGGGCGATATACGTGAAGTACCCCCGTGCCAGTAGCGATCAAGCATGACATCGCCAATAACTAGAACCTGAGCTTTGTCGAAGCGTGGAGTTGTCAGTTTCATAACTGTCCTGTTAAGTAAATTCTAATGTTATTAGCTGTCGGTAAACTGCAGCGAATGCAATTTCGCATAGGCGCCTTGCTGCGCCAGTAATTCTTTATGGCTGCCCTGTTCGACTATTCGCCCTTGTTCCATCACTACGATCTTGTCGGCCATCTCAATGGTAGACAGACGATGGGCCACTACCAAGGTCGTACGACCCTTCATCACCTCTTCTA
>CAWVSV010000116.1:0-5368 GCA_963933095.1 uncultured Cellvibrionales bacterium | reverse complement strand
GTAGACAGACGATGGGCCACTACCAAGGTCGTACGACCCTTCATCACCTCTTCTAACGCCTCTTGAATAGCGCGTTCGGATTCAGTATCGAGTGCTGAAGTGGCCTCATCAAGAATCAAGATAGGCGCGTCTTTTAACAGGGCTCGAGCAATGGCCAAGCGCTGACGCTGACCACCGGAAAGACGGGCGCCGTCTTCGCCAATCAACGTATCAAAGCCCTCGGGCATGCGCTCAATAAACTCTAAAGCATGGGCCGCCATGGCCGCCGCAACCACCTGCTCACGACTAGACACAGCGAGGTCGCCATAAGCAATATTATTAGCCACGGTATCATTGAAAAGTGTGACACTCTGGTTGACCAAGGCAATTTGACGGCGCAAATTTTTCAGGCGGTAATCCTGTAGCGGCCTACCATCGAGTAATATATCGCCATTAGCATGGGAGTAAAAACGCGGTATCAAACTGGCCAAAGTGCTCTTGCCCGAGCCAGACCGGCCCACTAAAGCGACCACCTGTCCGGGCTCTATCTCAAGATTAATATCTTCTAAAACATTGCCGTCATCGGCGTTATAGGCAAAATTGAGTTTACGAATAGACAATTTGCCCCGTGCGCGTTCAGTTTCATGATGGCCGCTATCGGTTTCAGCCACTTGATCGAGCTGCTGAAACACGCTCTCGGCAGCAGCAACACCTTTTTGAACATCACCAATAACTTCTGATAGCTGGCGCACGGGCTTTTGAATCAAGCCCGCAGTGGTCAGGTACGCCACAAAGGCACCGGCACTGTCACCCTCGAAAAACCCAAAGGCGGCATAAAACAGCATCGCCATCGCAATCGACATAATCAATTGAATAATCGGCGTGGTAGCTGAAGCCATAAGAGCAATTTTAATATTTTGACGCATATTATTGCGACTCGCTTGCTCGAAACGAGTTTTTTCATAGTTTTCACCGCCAAAGCTGCGCATCTCGCGATAGCCATTAATCATCTCTGAGCTCACATGGGTGATATGCCCCATAGCCACCTGTACTTTTGTACTCAGCTTACGTAACCGTTTGCCAACTTTAGAAACAATAATGCCGATAAACGGGCCCACCGCAAAGAACACCATAGTGAGCTTCCAATCGATGTAAAGCAGGTACGACAGCAGCGCAATAACCGTGACCCCCTCACGAATCAGTACCTTGAGGGCGCCCGTTGCGGCGGTAGTAACCCCAGCGGTGTCATAGGTAATACGGGAGATTAAGTGACCGGAGTTCTGTTCATCAAAGAAACTGCCGGGCAATATTGTCAGTTTATTAAACAGCTGCGTGCGCAATGTGTGGACAATACCCTGAGCAACACGGGCCAAAAAGTAACTACCAACAAAACCACCGAGCCCACGCACTGCAAAAATAGCAACCACCGACAAAGGCAATAACAGCCGGTCTTTAGAATCAGCCGCCTCCACGGCGTCAATCAACACACCAAACATATGCGTTAACAACGGTTGGGTTAGGGCAAACACCACAAACCCCAAAATACTAATAAGAAATAGCAGCCAATAGGGCTTAACATAGCCAAGCAGGCGCAGATAGATCTTCAGGGAAGTCTGTGGTTGAGAGATGGAGCTGATCTGGGACATTCGACACCAATAGTAAAGCGAGAGCTAATGCGAGAGTATCCGGCCAAGAACCCAGCATAAAAAATCAGTATAATACGACTTTTTAATGGCTATTTCACTGTAGCAGCAGCATTAGTATCACGAAATCAGTCTATCTTCATAAATAATCATAAGTGTGTATAGCTACTGACTAATTCGATGCAAGCATACTCTACCTAATACGCTGCCTACATCTCTCAAACAGAGTCAACCATGATCAGCATAGTGTTACACAAGATATGACAATGCCTACCCTCCCTTTAGTAACGATTGCAATTTCCTGTTACAACCATGAGCACTACATAAGTTCCAGCATTCTCAGCGCATTACAACAGAGCTATAAAAACATTGAATTACTAATCTTCGATGATGGATCCAAAGATAAGAGTGTCGACATCATTTATGAGTTACAAAAAAATCACCAATTTCATTTTGATGTGCAAGCAAATATGGGGCTCAACAACACACTTAATAAAGCTCTGGCAATGGCAAAAGGCAAGTACTTTGTGCCCTTTGGTTCCGACGATATCATGCTACTAGATCGCATTGAAAAACAGGTCGCCTATATGGAGGAAAACCCTAGCATCAGCATTTGCGCAGGTAATATATTGAAGATTGATGAACATGGTCAAATTTGTAAAAAACAGAAGATTTTTTCCGCGCACCATCAAAATTTTGAAAAGATATACATCAGTCGTGGTAGCTCAGCACCAGCACCAACACTATTTTTTCGCACCGAATTAACGCGTAAAGCGGGAGGATTTCACCCTGAAATCGCCTTAGAAGATCTCTATATTAAACTCAAAATAACCCAAGAATTTGGCGTTTTAGGGGTAATGAATGATCTGCTGGCTTACTATCGCACTCACCCCAATAATACCTATAAAAATTTCGATTACATGATTAACAACGTACTCAATACTTATAATGAATTCTGTGATCACCCTGAATATGAAAATGTAAAATTTGCGTTCCTTAATAGCATGCTATTAAAAGCCGCTAAAACTAATAGCCCCTACGCCAGAAGAATATTGGCGCAAATACCTTGGAGTCGCTGTAACATCAAGACTCTGCGAGCCGCGCTTTACTTAATTTTGCCTTAATGAACCGCGTTAAATTTTTCGAGATATAATATGAAAATTCTTATTACTGGCGGCGCGGGGTTTATTGGCTCTGCACTTATTCGTCACATTATCGAAAATACTAAGGATAGCGTAGTCAATGTTGACAAGCTCACTTACGCTGGAAATTTAAACTCTCTCAACAGTATTAGCGACTCATCGCGCTACAATTTTTATCAGGCCGATATCTGCAATATGACAGATATCGATAAAATCATTAACACTGAACAGCCCGACTGTGTCATGCACATGGCTGCCGAAAGCCATGTTGACCGCTCAATTGATGGTCCCGCAAAATTCATCCAAACCAACATTGTCGGTACATTTAATTTACTCGACTGCACCCTGCGCTATTTTAATCAACTCAATGATACGGCTCGACTAGACTTCCGCTTTCACCATATCTCGACCGACGAGGTGTATGGAGACCTAGATGCCGAGGGTTATTTCACCGAGCAAACAGCCTATAAACCGAGTTCACCTTATTCGGCGTCCAAAGCTTCATCCGACCACCTGGTTCGAGCATGGCAGCGCACCTACGGTTTGCCAACTGTAATCACCAACTGTTCTAATAACTATGGTCCGTTTCACTTTCCTGAAAAGTTAATTCCATTGATGATCCTCAATGCCCTAGAGGGTAAACCATTACCCGTTTATGGCGATGGTTCGCAAGTTAGAGATTGGCTCTACGTCGACGACCATGCCCGCGCTTTGCACTTAGTGGCCTGTAAAGGCGCTATCGGCGAGACCTATAATATTGGCGGGCACAACGAACACTCTAATTTGGAGGTAGTCGAAAGCCTCTGTAAATTACTCGAAGAACTTGCACCGTGCAAGCCCGCAGGACTTAAGTCTTTTCGCGACCTAATTACTTTTGTTAACGACCGCCCAGGGCATGATTTGCGTTATGCCATTGACGCCGACAAGATTAAGAATGAGCTTAACTGGGTTCCGCAAGAGAGCTTTAACAGCGGCCTAAGAAAAACGGTAGAATGGTACTTAGCAAACCTAATATGGTGCCGACAAGTTCAAGATGGCAGCTATCAGCGTAACCGCTTAGGCTCCGGCACTTAATCAACCAGTTTGAGGACTTCCAGATGAAAGGTATTATTCTAGCAGGAGGTAGCGGCACACGTTTACATCCTGTCACACTGGGTGTTTGCAAACAGTTATTACCGATATACGATAAGCCCATGATCTATTACCCGCTCAGTACTTTAATGCAGGCGGGCATACGCGATATTCTTATTATTTCTACTGCGGCTGATATATCAAGATTTGAAAATATATTCGGTGACGGTAGTCGGTGGGGCATCCATATTGAATATAAAGTTCAACCCTCTCCCGACGGCTTGGCACAAGCATTTTTAATTGGTGAAGAGTTTATTGGCAATGATAATTGCGCCCTAATTTTGGGTGACAATCTATTCTTCGGAGAAGGCATAGCTGCAGCTATGCAACAGGCTCAAACCCGAAGCACCGGTGCTACCGTATTCGCCTATCCGGTCAATAACCCGGAGGCCTTTGGTGTAGTCGAATTTGATACTGATGGACGAGCTATAAATATCGAAGAAAAGCCCGAGCAACCCAAATCTCGTCACGCTATCACCGGATTATATTTTTACGACAACCAAGTCATCGATATCGCCAAATCAATCAAGCCCTCGGCCCGTGGCGAATTGGAAATAACTGACATCAATCGCACCTACCTAGAGCGCCAACAGCTTACGGTTGAGCGTATGGGCCGCGGCGACGCATGGCTCGATACAGGTACTCACGATGCGTTACTCGAAGCTAGTCATTTTGTCCAAACTATTGAGAAACGGCAGGGATTAAAAATAGCGTGCCCAGAAGAGATTTCCTGGCGGCAAGGCTGGATTAATACTGCACAGCTTCATAAGCTGGCTCAGCCATTGGTAAAGAGTGGTTATGGCCATTACTTGATGCAACTAATTAATGAAGAAGTATAACTAAATATGAAAGTTATTAGGACTAAGTTAAACGGTGTCGTCATTATCGAACCCAAGGTATTCGGTGACGAGAGAGGTTTTTTTCTCGAAACTTTTAATAGTAGTCGATACAAAGATCTCGCAAATATTAATGAAACCTTTGTGCAAGATAATCACTCTCGATCTTCGCAAGGCGTTCTTCGTGGTTTACACTTCCAAAAGTCCAAACCGCAGGGCAAACTTGTCCGAGTGGTTAGCGGCGAAGTGTATGATGTTGCCGTAGACATTGACCCTGCCTCAGTGACTTATGGCTGTTACGAGGGTGTCATTCTTAGTGCTGCAAACAAACGTCAATTCTACGTACCTCCAGGCTATGCTCACGGCTTCGCTGTACTCTCAAATACCGCTGACTTTGAATATAAATGCACCGACTATTATGATCCGGCTGATGAGGGCGGCATCATTTGGAATGACCCCGATATTGCCATTGATTGGCCTATTTCCAATCCAGTCCTGTCCGATAAAGATCGTGTGCTACCGCGCCTAAAAGACCTATGAGTATTTTAATTATTGGTGCTAACGGTCAAGTTGGTCAACACTGTCTTCGACAAGCCGCTCAACGTCAACTGCCTAACATAAGCTGCACCAGATCGTC
>CAWVSV010000115.1:0-5465 GCA_963933095.1 uncultured Cellvibrionales bacterium | reverse complement strand
GGTGGATGCCGACCGCAAGAGAATCGCATTGAGTATGCGCATGAGCGATGGACTCAGCGAAAAGAAGCAAGGCGGCGGCGAGCGAGGTGGCGCCAAACGCGCTCAAAATTACCACTTTCACACCTATATTATTACAACAGAGGAAGCTTTTGTCGATCTGCCCAGCGGCGATGCAACAGTAACCACCAGCACCAAGTAGATTATCAGCCCTAGAGCGGCTTATAGCTAAATTTCTGCCCAGCAATAGCCGCCTCATACATCAAACCGCCCAGTACATTGGTAAATACCGCATAGCCATTAACGTAGCTAGCTCCCAGCTGCTTACCACTATTAGGGCTGGTCGATGCGCCTGCCGTGGTGCCTTTAGTACCCGCTTGAGCCTGAGCGCCAGCGGTAATAGCCACAGCACTGGCGGTGGCATCAAATTCAAAGCTGCCCTGAGTAAATTCGTCAAAGGCGCGCTTATCCTTAAGAAATATCACCTGACTGAACGCCTGACCACCCAACTGCAACCCCCAAGACACCTTAAACAGCTTAGTGTTACCCACCACTTTGCCCTGGCGATACACCTGACCGGAGCCATAAGCGCCGCCAATGCCGACGCCGCCCTTACCCACTGTAGGAAAGATCGCATAGCCATAGGAATCATTAAAGAATGGCTGCGCTACCGGCGATGCCTGAAAACGCTTGATGACGCTAGCATAGTTCTCATCGGCTGACACGGCCGCGGAAAACAGCAGGGTAAAAGTTACCATAAGAAGGCTTATACGGGAGAACAACATAGCGAAAGTCCTGTTTCAATTGAGCTTATTCAATAGAATAGACTAAGTTCCAAATATTGCACGTACGTTGCAGCGACATAAACATTGCCGAAAATGAAAAGGCCCATACTTTTTTATGTAGCGCATCAATCTAACCATCGAGTGAGCTAGAAAACTGGATTGCTACAACTTTAGGGTAAAGGCCGACGCAGCAGCGCGACTATCTCATGGAAGCATTTATCCAATGCAAACCTGTTCAATGACAACGATGGTATAGATCTGCCATTGATGCTCGACCTAGAGCTAGAATTGTAAACGTAAATAGTTGCCGCACAGATAATTATGCTATCGGGCTGGACCGCTAAGCTTAGAATTGTAGGTATATATAGTTGCCGCCAAGTATCATACACAAAAATTGATGCTATCTAGCTAAACACTCAAACCTAGAATTTTAATTTTTTGCCCCCAGATATGGGACAGATTATATTTACCCAAGGTGGCCCATTGTGAGCACAGTTTTTTTACTGCAAAATCAGCGCAAGCAATTGCTCGGCAAAAGTGGCGACTGGCTTGATGGACGCACCCCGGCCACTGTGTATCGCAGCGCTCACAAAGACGAAGCCCTGAACCAGCAGTTTGAAGCGGGTTCCAAAGACTACAACCTGCGCATCACTATGATGGTGTGCGAACTTAACACCAAGAAGCAGCCAATTATCGACGCAGATAACCTGCCCGAGGCCATCTGCGAAGCAGCTCTGAAAATGGAAGAAAGCGAGGGCAAACTGTGATTCAGCACAACAATTACGACATCCTTAAAAGTCAGCCAAAACTATTGCGCGGCATTTTGCGCGGTTTGGAAAAAGAGAGTTTACGCGTAGACCGCGCTGGTGCGCTGGCGCAGACACCCCATCCGCAAGCGCTCGGCGCGGCTTTGTGCCACCCGCGCATCACTACCGATTACTCTGAAGCACTGCTGGAATTTATTACTGAGCCACACAGCTGTATTAACACCTTGTTGCAACAGCTCGATGATATTCATCGCTACACTTATAGCCACATTGGCAGCGAAACGCTATGGACCAGCAGTATGCCCTGCGAGCTAACGCGCGATGCTGATGTTCCTGTGGCGCGCTACGGCTTTTCCAATGTCGGCCGTATGAAAAGCGTTTATCGACTCGGTCTCGGCAACCGCTATGGCCGTTCAATGCAGACTATTGCCGGTATTCACTACAACTTCTCGTTGCCCGATGGTCTCTGGCAAGCGCTGCATGAAGCTGAGCAGAGTACGCTATCACTGCAAGACTTTAAGACCGAGCGATACTTTGCTGTTATTCGAAATTTCCGCCGCTACTATTGGCTGCTAATTTACCTATTTGGCGCCGCTCCCGCCGTATGTCGAAGCTTTGTTAAAGGCCGCGAACACCAGCTAGAAACTTTTGACGATAACGAAAACACCTTGTATAAGCCCTACGCCACCTCGCTGCGCATGGGCGATTTGGGTTACCAAAGCTCTGCTCAAAAAGAGCTAACGGTCGGCTACAATAAGCTCGATAATTACTTGCAAACACTCTGTGGTGCGATTACTCGCAGCCACACTGACTATCATGAGATTGGCGTGAAAGGAGAGCCCGATGCGAGCGAGCAGGACGAGAGTTATCGCCAACTCAACAGTAATTTACTGCAAATCGAAAATGAGTTTTACAGCGCTATTCGCCCCAAACGGACTGCCAAACCAGGCGAGACAGCACTGGGGGCACTGCAGCGCGGAGGTGTCGAATACATTGAAATTCGCTGCATTGACCTAAACCCATTCGAACCAATGGGAATTACCGCAGAGCAAATGCGTTTTGTCGACAGCTTTTTAGTTTACTGCCTACTGGCCGACAGCCCCGATTCTGACAGCGCCGAGAACCTATGCATCAGTGAAAATCAGCATCGTATTGTCTATCGCGGTCGCGAGCCGGGTTTAAAGCTGCAAACAGCAGCCGGCGAGCGCGATATGAAAGCATTGGCCGCTGAACTGATCAATGGTATCGAAGGCAGCGCCAAACTGCTTGATCGCGCTTTTGACTCAGAGCTTAATTCGGAACAACATCAGCAATCACTCGATGTACAGCGCGCTAAACTCGACAACCCCGAACTCACGCCATCGGCGCAACTGCTGCAAGCCATGCGTGATGGCAACAAAACCTTCTTAGGCTTGAGCCTTGAGCAAGCACAAAAGCATCGCGCCAGCTTTAACGGCAACAGCCTCAAGCCCTGCACGGAAAACCAATACGCGGCAATGGCAGCACAATCAATGGGCGATCAAACAGCCATAGAAAAAGCCGATAGTGTCGATTTTGAAACCTATTTAAGCGACTACTACCAGCAGTACCAAAACTGCGGCCGAGGTTAAGTTTTCGACCGACAGTCTTGCTATAAACATTGATGTTAAGTATTTACGGGGGAATAATAACTGCTTGATAACTATTCGCTTACATCGATGAAATTTTTTGCTGTTTGTCTGCAGGGGAATTGCCTACGTAGTCTAAAGAGACTACTTTGGCTGTGCTAATAAGTCATGGCATTGTGGCGGTGCAATTTGCATTCCCTAGCCCCTTGCAGGACATGTCGTGTAAGACATGACTGCAGACAAAAAAGGTAGAGCGCGAGCTTTAGGCGCTTCAGAGCCACGCTGGAGCATGTGCCGAGGACGTGCGAGAGCTAATTGCTCTGCGAGCTTAAAACATTTTACCTCTATTGTCCTCTTCATCCTCGATACTCAAACCATCGGCCGCAGTTGTCAGATAGTCGGCATCAACCTCCGAACCCAGTTTAATCAGCAGGCGCAAATCGTTGTATGAATCGGCATGCAAAAGCGTATCTTCGTAGGTGATTTCACCGCGATCATACAAATCATAAAGGGCCTGATCGAAGGTCTGCATACCCAGCTCGACCGACTTTTTCATCAGGTCTTTTAGCTCATGCACGTTGCCTTTACGGATTAAGTCCGACGCCAACGGGGTGTTCAACAACACCTCCAAACAGGCACGACGGCTTTTGCCATCAGGCGTTGGTATTAGTTGCTGGGCAATAATAGCTTTCAGGTTCAGCGACAAATCCATCCACAATTGTGAGTGTCGATCGGCTGGAAAAAAGTGAATAATCCGGTCCAGTGCCTGGTTGGCGTTGTTGGCGTGCAATGTGCAAAGGCACAGGTGACCGGTTTCGGCGAAAGCAATGGCGTGATCCATGGTCTCGCGTGAACGCACTTCACCGATCAAGATTACGTCAGGGGCTTGGCGAAGGGTGTTTTTCAGTGCTGTTTCAAAGGATTCGGTGTCAATACCCACTTCACGCTGGGTAATAATACAACCCTGATGCTGGTGAATAAATTCGATAGGGTCTTCGATCGATATAATGTGACCCTTAGAATTTTTATTGCGATGCCCAACCATCGCCGCCAGAGAAGTCGACTTACCAGTACCTGTGGCGCCAACAAAAATAATCAAGCCGCGCTTGGTCATGGCCAAGTCCTTAACGATATCGGGCAGGCCGAGATCATCGATGGAGGGAATAATGGTCTCGATACGACGCAGCACCATACCGGCCAGATTGCGCTGGTAAAAGGCACTGGTCCGGAAACGGCCAATGCCACGCGCACTAATAGCAAAGTTAAGCTCTTTGGTTTCCAAGTACTCGCGCCGCTGCTTCTCATTCATCACGCTCAGCACTATCTCGCGTACCTTTTCCGGCGACAATGGCGTAGTGGTAATCGGCAACACCTGGCCGTTCACCTTCATTGACGGCGGAATACCCGCCGTAATGAAAAGGTCTGAGGCGCCTTTTTCTACCATAACCTGCAACAGACGATCAAAATCCATAGTCTTTATCTCAACTTAATACTGTTCAATTTTACTGTGGCGTCAGAAATAGCGCTGTACCGGTATAATAACCGGTTAATCTCTGGCTCCATATAACCGTAAAATACGATCACCATAGATGCAGGAGATACAGTAGATACGGCGAGCAGTCACTGCCCATTGCTATTAGGTACATATGCACCTGCGCATCCATGCGCCCGCGGCATACCGTTCATCCTGAACATCTCCGCTCCTGCGCATCCATGCGCCCGCGGCATACCGTTCATCCTGAACATCTCCGCTCCTGCGCATCCATGCGCCCGCGGCATACCGTTCATCCTGAACATAAACAGCGCTTAAAAATTGTCGGGAATCTTGGCTTTCTCTCTCGCCGCATCGCGTGAAATGATACGGCGCTCTACCATATCGGTAAGACACTGATCCATAGTTTGCATACCCACAGAGGCGCCGGTCTGAATAGACGAGTACATCTGCGCCACCTTGTCTTCACGAATCAGGTTCCGAATCGCGGGGGTACCGCGCATAATCTCGTGGGCGGCACAGCGACCACCGCCATTTTTCTTTAACAGCGTTTGTGAAATTACCGCCTGCAGTGATTCCGACAGCATCGAGCGCACCATCGACTTTTCAGTGGCGGGAAAAACATCGACAATCCGGTCAATAGTCTTGGCGGCACTGGTCGTGTGCAGGGTACCGAATACTAGGTGGCCAGTTTCAGCCGCGGTCAGTGCCAGACGGATAGTTTCCAAATCTCGCATCTCGCCCACCAGAATAATATCTGGGTCTTCTCGCAGCGCCGAGCGCAACGCCTCGGCAAAACCGAGAGTATCGCGATGCA
>CAWVSV010000114.1:0-5504 GCA_963933095.1 uncultured Cellvibrionales bacterium | reverse complement strand
TCTTGCCACCCATTTTCTCGCGGCCGTCTTGGTCGTAAATCTCGCAGTAGTTAGATTTTATGCCCGGGGTTACATAAAGACCGTCCGGAACGCAGGCACCGGCTGCATACGCACCGGAGGATGAACTGCTAGAGGATGAGCTGGAAGATGAACTACTAGAAGAAGAACTGCTGGAACCGATACCTGTAAAGTCTTTGAAATCCGAAGAATTTTTGGTCTGAATAGACTGCTGGTTGCCATTTGCATCGCTAGTTACAATATAAACGACACCATTAGCCGGCTTGTGCCAGATAATGTCGGTTCGACCATCGCCGTTGAAGTCGGCTAGCTGATGGGTCCATGCCGAGAATTTAGCATCTAAATTTTCAACGCGGGCCTGACCACCTGAAGCGTTACTGATGGCAACTTTTACCGTGCCCGTTGCCGCTCTATGCCACAAAATGTCGGTACGACCATCGCCATTAAAATCAGCAAGGTCTGCTGTCCAAGCGTTAAACTTGGCGAAGTGCGACACGGATGATGTCTGCTTGCCGTCGGTGCCAGTGATACCCACTTTTACAGTGCCGTCATCGCTTTTGCGCCAAAAAATATCGTCGCGCCCGTCGCCGTTAAAGTCAGCAACTTGAACATCCCAAGCGGAGAAACGCTTAAATGGAAGAGCATTAACTACACTGGCTTGCTGGCCATTGGTATCGGTAAAAATAATCTTTGACGAGCCGTCAGACCCTCGACGCCACAACATATCGTCGCCGCCGTTAGCGTTAAAGTCACCGACAAAAACGCTCCAAGCGGCGCCCTTATCAAAGAAAGTCTCTAGGCGAGCCTGACCACCATAAGCATTACTGATACCTACCGCAACAGTACCGACTGACGGTTTGCGCCATAGGATGTCGTCGCGACCATCGGCATTAAAGTCACCAATTTGGGTCAGCCAGGCACTGCCTTTAGCGGCTAGATTATGGACCATGTCCTGATTGCCGTTGGCATCGCTGAGCGCGACTTTAACCGCGCCAGTAATCTGGTTACGCCAGAGAATATCAACAGAGCCATCGCCGTTGAAATCACCCATCTGGGCGTTCCAATCACTCGACTTGCTAGTTAGGCGCACGATGCGAGCAATATCACCATTACTCTTATTGATAGCAATGTTGACGCTGGCGTCGGTAGAGTCGCGCCAGAAGATATCGGCAATACCATCGCCATTAAAATCGTTATCAATGGCTGCAATAGAGCTGGCAGAGGCGATCATCGCCCCTAGCAGCAGCGCTGTTTGAGTTAATTTTTTCATAGAAAATCCCATTTTATTATTAAAATTATGTGCACATAAAAATCTCACTGAGCGGGGTCAGGCTTTGCACCTTGACTCACTTTGTAAGACTTAACCTTTTGCTTTGTCATCGCAGAAATGGCATTACAACCAACACCTCTATCGGTTGCAGTGCCAAAGCTCAATCACATCATAACGTAGTTGCGGTCAAGTAGGTTGCCTAAAGTTTAGTCGTCATAACGTAGGTGGGTGTAAAGTTTAATTACTTATATAAAACAATGGTTTGGGTTGTTTTTTTGCAGGTAAGAAGGCCGGTTAATAGCAGTTTTTTGTAGTCTTTTAAGAAAAAATCAAAGGCATTTATTTGTTTAGCTTACTTAAATATTATTGATCATCGAGCTCGATTTAAAGGCTCAATTCTGGTGTAGAGTGATAGTTTTTTACGCTAACAGCACTCTTCGATATAGGGTTTCAGAATTTTAAACATGTCTATTGATCTAAACTTAGTTATTTAGTTATACAGTTAAGCATGCAGCCATTATTTTGGTCATTATTAACGACCAATTCTCGTATTCCACACTAATAGATAGCTGTTACGTATTGTTACCGACGTGTTTAATCATTTACTAGTTAGGTGAAATGGTTAAGAATACCGCGCCTCAATCGCAATGCTATTAGCCGAAACATCGGCCCAACCACCCAATCAGAACGAGAGTAGAGTTTACAATGTTTTCATATTTTCAGAATATAGGTCGTTCTCTGATGATTCCGGTAGCAGTTCTGCCTGCTGCGGCAATTCTTATGGGGCTTGGGTATTGGATAGATCCCGAGGGCTGGGGCAGTAATAATATATTGGCCGCACTGCTAATTAAGTCTGGTGGTGCCATTATTGATCATATGCCGATCTTGTTCGCTATCGGTGTTGCTTTCGGTATGTCCAAGGATAAGAGCGGTAACGCCGCGCTAACCGGTTTGGTAGGGTTTTTGGTGGTTACAACCTTGCTTTCAACAGATGTTGCGGCCTTGTTACTGGGCACAGATTCAGTATCTCCGGCTTTTGGTAAAATTAATAACCAGTTTATTGGCATCTTGGTCGGGGTTATCGCGGCGGAACTTTACAATCGCTACTCAACAGTTCAATTACCGAAAGCGCTTTCCTTCTTTAGCGGCAAGCGATTAGTGCCTATTATCATGTCTTTTGTGATGATCGCGGTGTCTTTTGTATTGCTTTATGTCTGGCCATTGGTGTTTGGCGGCTTGGTTAGCTTTGGTGAATACATTCAGCAAATGGGCTCAATAGGGGCGGGGATATTTGGCTTTGCTAATCGGATGTTGATTCCGTTAGGGCTGCATCATGCACTGAATTCTGTTTTCTGGTTTGACGTTGCAGGCATTAATGACATCCCTAACTTTTTAGCCGGTGCCTCTGGTGACGGTGTCGCTGGCATAACGGGGCGCTATCAGGCTGGATTTTTCCCCATTATGATGTTCGGCCTTGTGGGTGCAGCACTGGCCTTTATTAAAACCGCTCGCCCGGAAAAGCGCGAGGGTGTCAAAGCCATCATGGTGGCCGCTGCTGTGGCGTCGTTTTTTACTGGTGTGACCGAGCCTTTAGAGTTTGCATTTATGTTTGTCGCCCCCGTTCTGTACGTATTGCATGCGATCCTGACAGGATTATCACTGTATATAGCCGCCGAGTTTGGCTGGATGTCGGGTTTTGGCTTCAGTGCCGGCTTGGTTGACTTAGTGCTTTCGGCAAAAAATCCGTTGGCGGTCAATTGGTACATGCTGCTTGTTCAAGGGGTAGGCTTTTTTGCGGTCTATTATTTCGGTTTCACTTTTGTTATCAAGCGATTCAATATCGCGACACCTGGCCGTGAAAAAGGCGCCGCCAGTGATGCCCGCTCCGTTCTCTTAGACACAGACACGGTAGCTTTGGCATCCAATATTTTAGAGGCGCTCGGTGGTAAATCAAATATTCAAAGAGTTGAACACTGTGTTACGCGTTTGCGATTAGAGTTGGTTGATACTGACTTAATCGATAGCGAAATACTTGAAAGCCATGTGGCTGGAAGCTTAGTTATCGACAAAAAAAATATGCAGTTAATCATAGGCTTAAATGTCGAATCGATTGCCGAAGTTTTTCAAGCTCAATTGGGGCATATTGAAGATCAAGAAGGTTCTATCGATGCCTCGACCCACGAAGGCAAAGCGCAACTGATTATTAAGGCGTTGGGTGGTCCTGACAATATCGTTAACATCGATAACTGTATTACTCGCCTCCGATTGGAAATTAAAGATACCGATAATATCGACAAAGAAACCTTAAAATCACTCAGTTCTGGCGTCATAGTCGCAGGTAAAAATGCGGTACAGGTTGTGCTGGGTACTGAAGTCGAGTTTGTCGCAGACGCAATGAAGGCACGAGTATGACGGAAGAACATAAAGCGGTAGGCAATGAGCCTATGAGACGAACTCTGCTATCCCCACTCACTGGTGTCGCTATTCCGATAGAGCACGCACCCGACCCTGTCTTTGCTCAGAAGATGGTAGGTGATGGTATATCCATTGATCCAGTGGAAGGTCTGTTGGTTGCTCCCTGTGATGGTGAAGTTGTGCAATTACACGACAGTTACCATGCAGTCACTATCCGCAGTGAAGATAATATCGACATTCTGATACACATTGGTATCGATACTGTCGGAATGAAAGGCAAAGGATTTTCTCCTCAGGTGAAAGTTGGCGACTGTGTACAAGCAGGGCAAGTTTTAATCGAATTTGACCTCGCTACTGTGGCCGTAGGGGCCCCATATTTGATGACACAGATTGTTATCACTAATATGGATAGAATTACTGACTTGGAAGTCGCCCCACAGGGAAAAATAGCAAAGCAAGATTTTTTACTCTCCTATAATGTCGTTGAACAGTCGACTGAAGCCAGTGCTGAAACTGGCGTTTTTCTCTTATCAGACCCCATTTATTTGTGTAACACGGTAGGTCTGCACGCCAGACCGGCTGCGCAACTTACCCAATTGTTGGCGGATTTCAGCTCGGACGTCGAATTAAGACTGGATGATAAAACGGCTAATGCGCGCAGTATTACCGCGCTGTTGAAACTGAATTCGCAATATGGTGACCCAGTTATATTAGCTGCACGTGGCGCTGACGCTGAAGCCGTCCTTAAAAAAGTAGTGCCGGCCATTCACGCGGGTTTAGGGGACGAGGGTGTTACGCCGTTGTCAGGACCTATTAAAACCGAAGCTAAGTCGCAGCTAGATGGAGGCGAAAAGTCTTTAGCGGCGAGCGCGAATTCTAACGAGGCGCCCACAGGTGACCTTAAAGGTGTCTCGGCGTCCGATGGCATCGCTATCGGCATTTGCGTTAAGTGGACGAGTGAAGAATTAGAGCTTCAAGTGGTTGGTGCCGGTCATGATCAAGAGGTAACACGCTTGCAGTATGCGCTAGAACAGGCAAAAGCGAGCTTAAATGCCTTGATAAAATCAATGCAGGCTAATGATCCGCAGCGAGCTAAGATTTTCAATGCTCATCTGACACTTCTGGATGACCCAGAGCTGTCAGAGCAAGCAGACCGAGGCATGCTGAAACAAAATTACTCCGCTGAATATGCCTGGCGTTCAGCCTATGTAACCATGGCGGATGAGCTGGAAGCCTTGTCCAGCGAGGTTTTGGCCGAGAGAGCCAATGACGTTCGCGACGTGGGTGAGAGAGTGCTGCATAAATTGTTAGGCATCGATGATACTACTCGAGAGCTGCCAGACAATGCGATTATTATTGCTGATAATTTGACGCCATCGGTAACAGCAACATTAGACCCTAAAAAAGTCTTGGGTTTCTGCACGGTAGAGGGCGGCGCTAGCTCGCATGTGGCTATTCTCGCCAGATCGATGGGCATGCCCGCTGTTGTAGGGCTTGATAAGTCGATAGTAAATATTGCAGAGGGTACCGCCCTTGTCGTCGATGGCAGCAAAGGGGTTCTGACCATAGCGCCAGACGCCCAGGCTATTGCTGAGCTCAAAGAGCGTCAGCGAGTTCTCGCTGAAAAAGCCGCTGTAGACTTGGCCAACTGCCACTTGCCAGCCACTACGCTTAACGGCCGCCATATTGAAGTAGTAGCCAATGTTGGCAAGTTAGAAGAAACCACCAACATCCTCGCCCAAGGTGGCGAAGGTATTGGCTTGCTGCGCAGCGAATTTCTGTTTCAAAGTCGATCGAGAGC
>CAWVSV010000113.1:0-5551 GCA_963933095.1 uncultured Cellvibrionales bacterium | reverse complement strand
GGTGCGTATTGCGCAGTTTTCGCAGCACTAAACAAGGGCAAGACACCCTTAAAAATATTAATGACATCTTGCCCTAACTTGTCGATAATTAACGCCAATAACTTTAACACATGCAATCTAGCTAAAATAAACTGCAGTTAGAATGACAACCATCAGCTTTCATAGCAATCAATTATTTCCCGCACCAAACCGCTGCGCACAATATCGGCGCGGGCAAATTCATGCACATGAATATTAGCTAGCTTACCCAAGCGTTGTATGGCATCCGCCAAACCATTGGCACCGCGGATATCGCTCTGAGCAACGTCGCCGTTAATCACCACTTTGCAGTTCTCACCGATACGAGTAAGGAACATTTTCATCTGCGCTGGGGTGGTGTTTTGCGCCTCGTCTAAAATCACAAAAGTATTGCTATCAAAGGTTTTACCGCGCATATAGGCCAGCGGCGCTGCCACTATGCGACCATGCTTTAGCGCGTAGTTAACCGTGCCAGCACCCAGGCGTTGATTTAGAATGTCGCGAAAGGCATCGATATAAACAGCGAATTTATCGTCGACATCACCGGGTAAAAAGCCAAGATTCTCTCCCGCTTCCACCGCCGGCCGCGTCAAAATAATACGCTCGATACGACCGCTCTCGAGTGCTGCAGCGGCCAGCGCCCCTGCGCAATAACTTTTGCCGGTACCGGCAGGACCAATACCAAAGGTGAGATCGTATTGTTCAATGGCACCAATGTATTGTTGCTGCGCGGGGTTTTTAGCGACCAAAGGTGTCATGACACGGGGAGGTGAATAACTTGTTTGCAAAATACCAGAAGGGTCCAGTTCGATCACATTACTATCGGCGCGAACTTTTTTTCGCGGGCGATTTCGACTGCGATCGTCACTGTGGGCGTGACTCTGGGCTTGATTATTGTGGCTGTTGCGATGTGAATTGCGTTTTGCGTGAGATTTCTTCGCCATAGTATTCCCCTAATGATTACTGGAAGTACATTAATTTCTGGTCTAGAGACTCGCTATTAACTACCTACGCTAATAAAACATTGCACGCTCTTTTGCTTTTCCTCCTTTGCTTGGGTTAATTTTATATTGACTAAAAAAGCAACTGTTCGATGTCATTTTCTATAAAACATTCAATAACTGTTTAATGTCTTTAATGTGTCGTAGCACCCAATTTTTATCAAAAGAGCCCCAATCGAGCACGCGGTGATAACCATCATTATTGCGCACGCCTTGCTGCACAAAATCCACCTTACAACCATGACCCGGCAAGCCCTTAGCGATAATGTCTTGCAATGTGCGGCGCGGCCAACCAGTTTCTATTTCTAAAGCAGGCGTATCCGGTTTTTCCAGAGAGTCGATAAGGTGAAGCGTTAACATACGCCGACAAATAGTAAGATTAAGTCTACTGATATCCACTTAACAGCCCTTAATTTCTGATACTTCAAATATGACAGCAGAAATACCACTATGCAAATTTATTTTCGATGTTTATGCCACATCAAAAAACTTACACTTTGCTCTGTAGCGATATAACTCATAATAATTAGTAGTTATATAAGGTCTATTGTGTATTTATGTTCGCTAATTACTCGGCAACAAAGTCAACAGTAGCAGCAAACCAAAATAACTCACCAACATCGCTAAATACGAATATTTTGGTGATTCACATAGCCTAACTTCAGAAGAAGCAGCTATGTCAATATATGCCATTATAAATTTATAGCTGCTTGGGAATAATAACTATTCATAATATTTCTATAAATTTTTCTTTGCTCAGCCATAATTTTAATGAGAGATACGGATTTTTACTGCGCTAGTCGCTGCACAATCACCTCGTGCATAGCTTTACTTATGAGCGCAAAATACTAGTTACAGCCTAAATCAAATGCCATTGTCCAGCTCTGGTTTCAAGGGCTGCACAGTATTATCTTTGACTACTGATTCATAGCTTATTTTATTTTTCTTATGCTTTGTTATTGATAACAATTAGCCGTAATGTTCAGCCGCTTTATAGGCTAATCCTAGGCTAAAATTAGACTGAACATCGGTCAATAAAAAACTAAAGTACCACTGCTGAAAGTATACTGCGCTTAACGCCATCATCAATACGAATAGTTTTTACTACTATAGGCTGATAGGTTTTATAACCTGCTTGCTTGCTCGGGCAACACCCAAAATAGCAACATGCGATTGCGTGTATTATCGGGGTTGATTGGGTTATGACTATAGTCCTCATTACCGGCGTATTGCACCTGAACATCACCGCTTTTAAGCGCTAACCACGCACAAGCAATGCGACACAGCTAATGCGACCCTTGAGCAAAATCACGATGACAACACCCTTTTATATAAGTGCAAAATCGTCCCCCGTGTTATTAAAGCGGGCATCGGCGAGACAGACAAAATTGCCGAGTCCGTCGAAAATTTAGGGTTGCGGGTGGCGATATTCGCCAGTGCCTGCAATCGATAATTTTTGTGTTATTCATCAGGCGGCCATCTAAAGTGCTGGCATTGCCGCTCTGACCGACTATCTGGCAAAGCCGGCCATAGATAAAAGTACAAAGGTTTCAGCTTATGCCTAAACCAAGCCACCGAAAATCACCTGTTCTGTCAGACCTCCTCGGCCATGAGGTGAACTGGTACACTACAAAAATTTATCCTAATAACAGGACTGCCCTGTAATGCTCATGACTCGCCAAATGGCTTTATTTGTTACTGCATTTTTGGTCGCCGCATGCACCAATGCCGCAGACAACTCGGCACAAGAAGCCACGAAAACGCCTTTTGATAATCACACTAAAAGCGATTCCACCCAAAAACCTGACCAAAGACCCGCTGCTAGCAGTGAAATAGCCTGGTCGCAGGGTTCGGGAGAGTGGCAAGTATTGCGCCATTTTAAGGACACCGACAAAGAGTATTATTCGGCCAGTAGCGCCGAAAGTGGCGAGTATATGTCGCTGTCAATTCTCTTTACGCCAAAAAAATACTGCGAAGATGGCAAGTCATTTATTGCTGCAAAGCTGTCCAGCCCGACGCCTTTTAGCGCGAGGAAAGTAGGCCAGCTCACCACTCAATTTGACGATCTCGAATTGCGCAGCTTTAGTACCGACTACATATTTACCGAAGGTAGTCATATTATTTGGATTGATTTACCAACAGAGTTTTACCCCCGCACAGACCTATTCCAAGCGCTCAGCGTTCGGACGGACGATTATCTTAAAGGTGCACCGTCCCGAATAATTCCGCTGTCGGGGTCCAAACAAGCACTTTTAAAAGCACAAAAACTTTGTTATCGACTGCTACTAAGGATGTAATATATTAGCTATTGTCAAATAGCAGCCTCTTTTACAGCATCTATACTCAATTTAAAGCAGTGCCTCTGCGCCTATCACCGGCAAAATGGCTCGGCTTGATCTAATGATATAACGCGATAAGGAAACGCTATGGCAATCGGCCCCTCCAGTGTTGGCACTAATCCTAGCGCTAGTGACACCTCAGGCAACACAAAAAAATACACAGTAGCTTTAATTTTACTGGTAACGCTGTTCTTTATGATCGGTTTTATCACTGTTCTTAACGACGTGTTGCTGCCACGCCTGAAAAGTCTGTTCGAACTGTCCAATCGCGACGCCATGTTGATTATGCTGGTATTTTTCGGCGCATACCTCATTTGGTCCTACCCCGCTGGGGTCCTAATAAGAAAAATAGGCTATAAAAGAGGCATAATTCTGGCACTGGTCACGGTTGCTATAGGGCTCGCAACCTTTATACCGGCCGCCCACTCGGTTATCTACGGTTTGTTTTTGCTCGCGCTCTTTATTACCGCCTCGGGTTTGGCCATATTACAGGTGTGCATTAACCCATACATTATTGCCCTAGGGCCAGAAAAGACCGGTGCCGCGCGCCTAAATCTCGGTGGTGCCATGAACTCGGCCGCTACCTTTATAGGGCCGATAATTGGCGGTGCTTTTATCTTGCAACACGTCGCCGCACCCGACTTCCCCGACCCCCGCGATGTCATGACCGTTAAGCAGGTTTACTCGATTGAAAAGAGCGTCAAACCTATTGCCAATACGGCTGCTATTGCGGCAGCGCAAAATATTTTTGGTTATAAAGTTGTGCTAAATACTATTCCCGGCACGGCAACGGCAGTCAACAACTTACTAACAGACATTAATGAATTCAGTGATAAGGCCGCCAGTTCAATGCTCACTGTCATCCGGCCCGAGGTCATTGGCACCCTCAACAATGCTGATTTCAAGCGCATAGAAACTCAAGCCAAAGACGCATGGGGGGGCTACAAGCAAAAAAAAGCCGATTCAGTGCTGGCGCCCTACCTAGGGCTCTGTGTTGCAACCTTGCTAATCGCCTTAGCACTGGTGTATATCAAACTGCCAAGAATGAACCATGAAGAGCCCGCCAATGTGAAGAAAGCAAGTAACGAGCTAAAAGGCTCTGCCTTTGACTATTTACATATGAAGCTGGGTGCTTTGGCTATATTTTTTTATGTCGGTGTAGAGGTCTCTATTGGCGCAGGGCTGATTCTCTATTTAGAAGAGGAGTCCATGGGCGGACTCAGCCAACAATCGGCGGCCTACCTTTTAGCTTACTACTGGGGCAGCGCTATGATCGGTCGATTTATCGGCTCCTACCTCGGCACCAAGTTCAGTGCTCAGGTAATGCTTCGCTACGTGACGGTCGCCGCTTTGATACTGCTGGGGTTAAGTTATTTGCCACTACTGTTAAATAGTTGGGTCCATGTGCCGGTTATTGCTATGACTCACGACCCATTCAGTATTGGCTTTATCGATGTCACCATTCCATTGGCCGCTTTGTGTCTAGTGCTCTGTGGTCTCTGCCACTCTGTCATGTGGCCGTCAATCTTTCCGCTCGGCATCGCCAAACTCGGCAAGTACACCTCGCAGGCCTCGGGCATTATGGTGATGGGCGTGTTTGGCGGCGCCGTTATCCCACTGACCTTCGGCTGGATC
Organism: uncultured Cellvibrionales bacterium; assembly: GCA_963933095.1. GTDB lineage: Bacteria > Pseudomonadota > Gammaproteobacteria > Pseudomonadales > Cellvibrionaceae > UBA1124. Next base: position 558 of record CAWVSV010000113.1, on the reverse strand, counting down.
GCCGATTATCAGGGCTATCAAATCAGCTTCTTGCTGTGCGTTGTGTGTTACGCCTATATTTTGTTTTACTCGTTAAAAGGCTACAAGATGGGGCCGATTGCCGATATAGCCGAGGGCGAAGCGCTCGATACCGACGGCCAGCCTCACAAGCAGAATGAATTTAACTAGCCAATTACCTCTTAATAGTAATTGACGTTCAGTTTTTTGTGCCCTCCGCAAAAAGGCCACATACGGTTATGCCGCGTTGATTGGATCAAAAACACTCTATTTGCCGATAGCCGTTATAGTAGTAAACGTAGGTAATAAGCGTATATCCACCATTGACCTTTTTCATACAACCCATCGCTAAGCCTTATAACCCAACCCTAGGTGGTTTTGGTTGTTTTTCGGTCATGCCCATATTAATATCGCGTTGACATTTTTAAACACTAAAAAATATAAACAATTAACTGCAAATAACTTAAATAGGGATCTGGGCGTATGAGTAATAATAAACCCCAAACTAGCTACATAGTGCCGATGGCGATCATCGCTGCACTATTCTTTGTTTTCGGTTTC
>CAWVSV010000112.1:0-5555 GCA_963933095.1 uncultured Cellvibrionales bacterium | reverse complement strand
TAAGTAGCTGCGAATATCTTCGCCTACAACTGCATCTTGCGACAGCTCCCAAAGACCTGAATCGTCATCTCCACACTCAAGCTCCGTCTGACCGCAGAGCATGCCGAAAGACTCAACGCCGCGCAGCTTGGCTTTTTTAATTTTAAAAGGTTTACCGTCAGGGCCAGGTGGCAACACGGCACCTACCGTGGCAAATGGAATTTTTATGCCTGTACGCGCATTAGCCGCACCGCACACCACTTGCGTCAACTTAGCGTCGCCATTCTCACCTACAAGACCAGCAACCTGACAAACGCGCAGTTTGTCCGCATCGGGGTGTTGTTCGATAGCGATAATTTCACCGACCACAACACCAGTAAAAGCACCCGCAGACGCCTCTACCCCATCAACTTCAAGGCCAGCCATGGTCAACTGCTCAAGCAGCTCATCGGTAGATACCGCAGGATTTACCCATTCACGCAACCAGGATTCACTAAATTTCATATCTTACTCTCAGAATTCTTTTGATCGTCTTAGCAGTAACCAACTCGAAGCCGGCCGCGCACTCACCTTGCAACTTTCCCTCAGGAAAATTGACGTAAAAATTTAAGGTCGTTGTCAAAGAACATGCGTAAATCGCTAACCCCGTAACGCAGCATTGCCAAGCGCTCAACACCCAAGCCAAAGGCGAAACCGGTAAATTCATCGGCATCCACGCCACTGGATTTCAGTACATTAGGGTGCACCATGCCGCAGCCGCCTACCTCCAACCAACCGGTTTTACTCGACGCCCACTGAATATCAAACTCAGCAGACGGCTCGGTGAACGGAAAGAAAGAGGGGCGAAAACGAACTTCTAAATCATCATTTTCAAAAAAGGCGCGCAAAAATTGAATAATCGTACCTTTGAGGTCGGCAAAGCTAACCTGCTTATCGATCACCAAACCCTCGACCTGATGGAACATCGGGGTGTGAGTAAGATCGGAGTCACAGCGATAAACACGACCCGGGCAAATAATATGAATAGGCGGCTTTTGATTCTCCATAGTGCGAACCTGCACCGGTGAGGTGTGAGTTCGCAGCACATTGCCAGCGTCTATATAAAAAGTATCGTGCATGGCCCGCGCAGGGTGATGCGCGGGAATGTTTAGCGCGTCGAAATTGTGATAGTTATCCTCAATTTCAGGCCCCTGCTCTACCTTGTAGCCCACTACCGAGAAGATTTTCTCTATGCGCTCTAATGTGCGGGTAACCGGGTGCAAACCACCATTACCTTGACCGCGGCCAGGCAGGCTGATGTCGATAGTCTCACTGGCCAACTTGGTATCAATAGCCGCCTGCTCCATCGCCTGCTTAACTATATTAATACGATGCTGCACACTCTGCTTGGCCTTGTTAATCTCGGCACCCGCTGCAGGACGCTCGCTACCAGGCAATTTACCCAAACCCTTAAGCAGAGCTGTGATTTGACCTTTTTTGCCCAAATACTCGACTCGAACATGATCCAGCGCCGCAAGATCTTGTGCCTGTTCTACCAATTCCAACGCTTCAGAGGTGAGCGCGATAAGATTTTCCATTGATCAACCTAATGTGTGCAGGTTTGTAGTTAACAACCACAGCAAAAAACCACAGTTAATAACATTGCTTAAGAGCATTAAAGATACGGCGCAAAATCGGCCCCACATTTTTAATACCCCTATTTTTAAACAAAAAAATAGGGGAGGCTTATTACAGCACTCCCCTATTCTTTTGGGTCTACCCGAGCCGAAACTCAGACATGCCCTAATCGTTGAGCTGCCACAACCCAAAGCTGCAGCAACCAAGCAATTAAGCCAGGGCGGCTTTCGCTTGTGCAACGACAGCAGCAAAAGCTACTTTATCGTGTACGGCCAAGTCGGCCATAACGCGACGATCCAGCTCGATGCTAGCCTTTTTCAGACCAGCGATCAGGCGGCTGTAAGACATACCCTCAACGCGAGATTGCGCGTTGATACGAGTAATCCACAGCGCACGGAAGTTACGCTTTTTTACACGACGGTCACGGTAGGCATATTGGCCTGCCTTAATAACCGCTTGCTTAGCTACGCGGAATACGCGTGAACGCGCACCGTAGTAACCTTTTGCTTGCTTTAATACTTTCTTGTGACTGCGACGAGCCACTACACCACGTTTTACACGAGCCATTACAAATTCCTCTTAAATAAAATGTGGTGCCAATTACTTGGCGCGCAACATGCGCTGTACCAAAACAACGTTATCAGCATGCAACATGCCGGTACCGCGAAGCTGACGCTTACGTTTGGTAGTCATTTTAGTAAGGATGTGGCTTTTGTTGGCGTGCTTGTGCTTGTAGCCGGATCCAGTCTTTTTGAAGCGCTTTGCAGCACCACTGTGTACTTTAGCTTTTGGCATGAGTAGAACTCCGCTTAACTTACGGTTAATAAAATGAATGTCTTTAGAATGCGCCTTTTTCGCAGCTGCTTTGTCAAATTCGTACTCGCGTTATCGTGTATAAAAAATACACTCAAACACTGTGTCCGACTTTTCCTTGCGGCTACAAAAAATTCACTATTTTAAGCACTCTATACAAGTGAGAAGGCAGCTAAAAAGCCCGCATCACTTTCTCTTTTTGGGAGCGATTACCATCAGAAGCTGCCGACCTTCCATTTTCGGATGTTGCTCAACGGTTCCCAGCTCTTCCAAGTCTATTTCAATTCGCTTCAGCATTTGCATGCCAAGCTCTTGGTGAGCCATCTCGCGACCGCGGAATCGCAATGAAACCTTGGCCTTGTCCCCATTTTCCAGGAAACGCGTCAGATTACGTAGCTTAATCTGATAGTCGCCTATGTCCGTACCTGGACGGAATTTGATTTCTTTGATCTGCTGCTGCTTCTGCTTCTTTTTTGAAGCCGCTTTGGTCTTCTTAATATCAAACAGGTGCTTGCCGTAGTCCATCACCTTGCAGACGATGGGATTATTATCACCGGCAATTTCCACCAGGTCCAAAGTCGCAGACTGAGCGATTTTAAGCGCCTCATCGAAAGGCACTAAACCTACCTGCTCTCCATCCGCACCGATCAGTCGTACTTCTGTAGCTTCGATTTGATCATTGATACGCGCTTTTTTGGAACGCCCTTTGGCATTTTCTCGTTTGATGGTTTTAATCTCCAAGTTTCAAAAGAAAGCCCAAGCTCTCATCGCAAAGATGATAGTTTGAGCCGCAGCAACATATCAGCTCAGTACTATAGCGCGGCCACCTTAATCAAGGCGTCCGCGGCGGGCGACATCGGCGTTAAGTAATTCGGTAAAAGCGTCAACGCTCATACTACCGAGATCTTCACCGCCCCTTGCTCGCACTGCAACAGTATGAGTTTCGACCTCCTTATCACCAATAACTAACTGATAAGGGACCTTCTGAATTGTATGCTCGCGAATTTTAAAGCCGATCTTCTCGTTTCTCAAGTCCGAAATGACCCTAAAGCCCTTATTATTGAGTTTTTCTTCAATTTTTTGCACATAACCGGCCTGCTTGTCGGTAATATTCATCACCACGACCTGTTCGGGTGCCAACCACGTTGGAAACGCACCTTCGTAGTGCTCGATCAAAATACCGATAAAACGCTCAAAAGAACCGAGAATTGCGCGATGCAACATAACCGGCACACGGCGCTCATCATCGTCAGATACATATTGCGCATCCAAACGACCTGGCATCGAGAAGTCGACCTGAATCGTACCCATCTGCCACTCACGGCCAATACAGTCGCGCAGCGTAAATTCAATCTTAGGGCCATAGAAAGCACCCTCACCCGGCAACTCCTGCCAAGGCAAATCTTTACTGTCGAGCGCATCACCCAACGCCTTTTCGGCGCGGTCCCAATCTTCGTCACTGCCAACACGCTTTTCTGGACGAGTCGACAGGCGATAAATCAGCTCACTAAAGCCGAAATCGGCATAAACCTCATGCAAGAAGTCGATAAATTCAGAGACTTCAGGCTGAATCTGCGCCTCAGTACAGAAGATATGCGCATCATCTTGGGTAAAGCCTCGCACCCGCATAATACCGTGCAGCGAACCCGACGGCTCGTTGCGATGACAAGAGCCAAACTCCGCCAAACGCAAAGGCAAGTCGCGATAACTTTTTAAGCCCTGATTAAACACCTGCACATGACAAGGGCAGTTCATCGGCTTAACCGCCAAAGTGCGCTCATCTGTTTTTAGCATAAACATATCATCGCCAAACTTGTCGGCATGACCAGACTTTTCCCACAGAGACAAATCAACCAACTGCGGCGTACGAATCTCTTTATAATCGCGCACACGCTGCTGCTCGCGCATGTATTTTTCAAGCTCGGTGTAAATCGACCAGCCCTTGGGATGCCAAAACACCATGCCCGGCGCTTCTTCTTGCATATGGAAGAAATCAAACTTCTTACCCAGCTTTCGGTGATCACGCTTTTCAGCTTCTTCTAAGCGCATTAGGTGCGCTTTCAATGCTTTCTTGTCGTTCCAAGCCGTGCCATAGATGCGCTGCAACTGTTTGTTGCTAGCATCGCCACGCCAATACGCACCGGAGATACGCATTAATTTAAAGTGGCGCATCACACGGGTATTAGGCACGTGCGGGCCACGACACATATCAACGTATTCTTGGTGATTATAAAGGCCAACTTCCGTCTCACCTGACTCAATCAAACCATCAACTAGCTCAACTTTATAATCTTCGCCACGCGCGGCAAATATTTCACGCGCTTCAGCAATCGGCGTCATCGCCTTTATCACCGAGTAGTCCTTCTTAACCAATTCTTTAATGCGCTTTTCGATCTTGGTCATATCTTCCGGCGTCAGATGCTGATCGCAGTCGATATCGTAATAAAAGCCATTGTCGATAACCGGACCAATAGCCATCTTAGCGTCAGGAAAAAGCTGCTTAACCGCATGCCCAATTAAGTGCGCGAAAGAGTGACGAATAATTTCCACTCCCTCAGCGTCGCGACCGGTAATTAAGCTGATGCTCGAATCATCAGAAATTAGCTCGCAAGCATCAACCATACGATCGCCAATGCGACCCGCAACCGTAGCTTTAGCCAAACCCGGGCCAATATCTTCGGCCACTTGCATCAATGTAACCGGCTGATCAAATTCGCGGGTAGAACCATCTGGGAGAGTAATAATAGGCATGACTTTTCCTTTTTCAGTGGTGACCCCTACTAAAGGTCACATGATCCCCCTCTGTTGAGGGGGATTATATTAAGCAGATAACAAATACCCGCACTACAGATACAAAAAAACCCAGCCAAAGCTGGGTTTTTCATGTTTGGTAGGACCAGGCGGATTCGAACCGCCGACCTCTACCATGTCAAGGTAGCGCTCTAACCAACTGAGCTATGGTCCTAAAATTCTTTTCTCAGCACAAACAATCACTGCTGAAGACGGCGCGAATCATACCGAGCATCGCTATTATTGGCAAGCACTAGAAATAAAGTTTCTCTCACTCCCTTATCCCCACTAAAATACTGCCACAACTCCCTACGAACAACATTATTATGCGCATTGCAATCACTGGGCCATTTGGC
>CAWVSV010000111.1:0-5731 GCA_963933095.1 uncultured Cellvibrionales bacterium | reverse complement strand
CCTCCGGCGTGACAGGCCGGCATTCTAACCAACTGAACTACCGGTCCGCGGCAGTTTTATATCTCAATGAGATAGTCACTCTTGAACTTGGTGGGTGGTACAGGGGTCGAACCTGTGACCTACGCCTTGTAAGGGCGCCGCTCTACCAACTGAGCTAACCACCCCTTGTTCAAGTGTTGCGTATTCTACTGATAAGTATTTTCCCGTCAACAGTTTTTCCATTTTATCTTGTTAAAAATCTGTTTTAGATGGCGTTGCCACATTGCAGGTATGAGTTGCTATAATCGGTTTCAATTCAAAGTGTAGGGTTTATCTGTGATTCATCTGTGTCGTTTTTGCTTGCTGTTGACTGTACTTTTTTCCTATGCAGCTTCCGCTGTGGTCGATTTGTATGAGTTCGATACCGAGTTGCAGCGTCAGCGCTATCAAAATTTTGTTGCTGAGTTGCGCTGCCCGAAGTGCCAGAATCAAAATTTATCTGGTTCAAACTCGCCTATTGCTGGCGATCTTCGTCGCGAGGTGCATCGACTTATAGTGTCGGGTGCATCGGATGATGATATTACCGAGTTTATGGTCGATCGTTACGGTGAGTTTGTACTGTATAAAACGCGCGTACAGGGCGCCGCATTGGTGCTTTGGTTGGCTCCCGCAGGGCTTTTGTTATTGGGGTTACTGGTGTTGGTTTGGTTGTTACGAACGAGAAGGGTGAGTCATTCTGGCGACAGTGAATTACCAGCTGCTACAGCACTGTCGGCGGCACAGCAGTCAAAGCTCGATGAGTTATTAACACCGGGGCGAGAGAGTAGCTCCGACCTTGAGGAGAGGCTGTAATGTTGCTATTGATATTGTCTAATGCGGCACTGTGTTTATTGGCGATGGTTTTTGTTGTTTGGCCTGTTTTGGTTCGGTGGCGTTCGGCACAGGGCGAGCCGGTGCATGTGCGTGGTGACGTTAATGTTGAGCTTTATCGGGAACATAAAGCTGAGCTTGAATTAAGTTTGGCTGGCGCTCGAATCACCGCTAGTGAATTCAATGTGTTGTTGCGTGAGTTGGATTTGTCACTGCTGGCGGAGGAGACAAATACTATTGAGGCGCAGTCTGAAATTCGCGGCGGACGCTTGTTACTGTTTTCGCTCTTGCCTTTGCTAGTTGTGTTTTCAGTAACTTGGTATCTGCATTATGGCGCGTCCCAAGACGTTGAGATTGCTCAACTTGCTAGCGAGAAATATACCGCCGAGCAGCGTGTTATGCGAGGCCAAGAAATTATCGAGGCGCGTCTGGATATTTTGCCACAGCTATTGCAGGCTAAGTTGGAGAGCCGACTCGAGACTCGTCCGGAAAATACTCAGTATTGGTACTTGTTAGCTAGAACTGCGATGGAGCAGGCTTACTATGATAAAGCTCAGTCTGCTTACCAACAAATATTGCAGAGCGAGCCTGAAAATACGCAAATAATGGCAGAACTTGCACAGGCGCGTTTTTTGGCTGCGGGCAATCGTATTGACCCTGTTATTGACTCTCTGATTACGCAGGTTCTCGCTGTTGATGAACGCAATACTACGGCGTTAGGGCTGGCGGGTATTTCTGCTTTTGGGAAAACTGATTATCTACAGGCCGTGATTTATTGGCGTCGTGCGGTTGCTGTGATGGGGTCTGATGCGTCGGGCTCGCAAGCTTTATTAACAGGCATAACAAGAGCTCAGCAATTGTCTGGTAATGCGGTCCTTCAGCCCAGTACTGTTGGAACGCAGCAGGTTTCGGGCGATGATGGCAATATTGCTGCGCTAAAGTCTTTAAGTGTACATGTCAGCTTGGCCGATGTAGTTGAGGCAACCCCCGAACAGGTAGTGTTTGTGTATGCGCGCGCCTGGCAGGGCGGCAAAATGCCACTGGCGATAATGAAGTTGCAAGTGGCTGATTTACCGAGATTAGTCCTTTTGGATACTTCTATGGCGATGGCGCCGGGTATGGGCCTAGATTCGGTGGATCAGTTGCAGTTGGTGGCGCGCCTGTCTAGGTCAGGCGGGGTCACCCCTAGTGCCGGTGATTGGCAGGCAAGTATTGGGCCTCTGCGTTTAAATGATAAAAATAGTAACTTAAAGATGGTTATATCAGAACCCGTGCTTTGACTTAAATTCCGTGCGCCTACTAACTATGACTTTAATGCTGAGCTGCCTATTATCTGGTTAGCTTGGCGTGTAGAATTCTGAGCAATTTTTGAAAGTGAGTGAAATGGATTTATGCGCCTAAAGTGCATTAAATTAGCTGGGTTTAAGTCATTCGTTGACCCAACTACTGTGAGTTTTCCTAGCAACCTCTGCGCTATTGTTGGCCCAAATGGTTGTGGTAAATCTAATACTATCGATGCTGTGCGCTGGGTGATGGGTGAATCTTCAGCCAAGAATCTCCGTGGTGAAAATCTTACCGATGTCATATTTAATGGTTCTGATGGCCGCAAGCCTGTAGGGCAGGCAACTATTGAACTGGTGTTCGATAACAGTGATGGCACTCTTAAAGGTGAGTGCGCCGGCTTTAGTGAAATTTCCATTAAGCGCAAAGTAACGCGTGATGCGCAAAATTCCTACTATCTGAATGGGAGCAAGTGCCGCCGCCGTGATATTACCGACATTTTTTTAGGTACCGGTCTCGGTCCGCGCAGCTACGCTATTATCGAACAGGGTACGATTTCTAAGTTGATTGAGTCTAAACCTGAAGAACTGCGTGTCTTTATCGAAGAGGCTGCGGGCATTTCTAAGTATAAAGAACGTCGTCGCGACACTGAAAATCGCATGCGTCGTACCATGGAAAATCTCGAACGCCTGACTGATATTCGTGACGAATTAGAGCGCCAGCTCTCGCGATTGCAACGTCAGTCCGCAGCGGCTGAGAAATACACCGAATTCAAACAAACAGAGCGCCAGCTCAAAGCAGAACTGCGAGCACTGCGCTATAAAATTCTTGATGCCGAAGCGGCAATTAAGCAACAGGCGATCTCAGCGCTTGAACTCAAGGTTGAGTCTTTTGTCACCGATCAGGTCAGTAAGGACACCCTGATTGAAAAGTATCGTGTTCAGTATTCTGAGCTTGGCGATAAACTCGGTGAGGTGCAGGGACGATACTACGCAGCAGGTTCTGATATTGCCCGTTTAGAACAGAGTATCGCCCACACCAAAGACCGTGCTCGTCAACTGCAAAGTGACTTGGACCAAACGCAGCGAGACTGTAAAGAAGCTGAGCAGCACCTGCTTGAAGATGCCGATAAATCCGAGGGCTGGGAAGAAGAGTTACTGGAAATTGAGCCAGAGTTAGAAATGATTCGCGCCGCCGAAGAAGATTCCGGCGATAGCTTGCAGGTCGCTGAAGAGAGTATGCAAACGTGGCAGCAAGATTGGGATAATTTCAATCAGGCGGCTGCCAATCCACGGCAAAAAGCTGAGGTGCAGCAGTCGCGCATCCAGCATCTCGATCAAATACAGCAGCGCTTGATGGACCGTGTTGTTAAGTTGCAAAACGAAAAAGCGAATTTAACGGCGGGCTCGGCGGAAGAGGAAGTGGGCGAGCTGACCGAGCAACTGGCCGAACTGGATTTAAGTGCCGATGAAAAACGCGACCAAGTCGATAGTTGCAGTGACGAGTTGGAAGGACTGCGCGATAGTAGCAGTCGTATTGCCGACCAACTCGATCAGTTACGCACAGAATTGCAGGCCAATCGTGGTCGCCATGCGTCATTGGAAGCTTTACAGCAAGCAGCCCTAGGTGAAAAGAGTGGGGCTGTTAGCGACTGGCTTAAAGAGCAGTCGCTCGATGGCAATGCCCGTCTGGCCGCAAGCCTTAGTGTTGATGATGACTGGGATTTGGCGGTTGAAACTGTTCTGGGAAGCTCTATTCAGGCGGTTTGTGTCAATGGTCTTGATGCTGTCAGCGGCGTACTGGCTGATCTCGAACAGGGAGACTTGGTGCTGCTAGACAACAGTGCCAAGCCGTCCGCATCCGGCGCGGTCGCGACTTTGCTGGCCGATAAAGTCAACTGCGATAGCGATATCGAGTCCCTGTTGGGCGGTGTCTACGCTGTGGATGATCTACCCGCAGCCATCACGCTGCGCGATAAATTGTTGGCCAGTGAATCTATTATTACTAAAGATGGTCTTTGGCTTGGCAGTAACTGGCTGCGAGTAGCTCGCGATACCGATGCTAGCGCCGGTGTTATTGCTCGTAAACAGGAGCTAAAAGAGTTGTCGGCCGCGATTGAAGCGGTGAATGTTAAGGTAGAGGCCTTAAGTGAAAAACTTGATAGCGGTCGTGAAAAGATCAAGCAGCTAGAAGTTGACCGTGAAAATTTTCGTCGCCAAGCCGATGATCAGACTCGAAAGTACAGTGATTTACGTTCCAAATTATCGGCTAAAAAGGTTCAAATTGAACAGGTGAGTATGCGCCGTGAACGCGCCGAGAGCGAAATTCTCGATGCCAAAGAACAGCTCAGCCAAGAAGCTGAAAATCTTTCCGAAGCGCGCCTAATCCTATCTGAAGCCATTGAAATGATGGAATTGGATACCGACAAACGCGAAGAATTGCTTACCCGACGAGATGTTATTCGGGCCGACCTCGACAGTGCTCGTGAGCGCGCGCGTCAAGACAAAGACAAGACTCATGACTTGGCTATGCGCCATCAGTCATTAAAAACTCAGCTTGACGGCGTTAAAGCTGGGCTCATGCGCCTGCGTGAGCAAACTCAGCGCCTGCAGGAGCGTCGCGACAGCCTCCAAGATCAGCTGTCAGAAAACTGTGATCCGGGTGAAGAGCGCCAGCTTGAGCTCGAAAGCCTGCTCGATAAGCGTGTGCGAGTCGAGGACGAGTTGGCCAGAGCCCGCAAAGCTGTGGAAACTATAGAGCACGATCTGCGTGAGGTTGAGCAGGATCGTAATCGCGGCGAACAGGGCGTGCAGGAAGTGCGCAGTCAGCTAGAGGCAGCGCGATTAGAGCTGCAGACCTTGGCGGTACAAGGGCGGACGATTGAGCAGCAACTAATTGAAGACAATCTTGACTTGCAGGTACTGCTGGATCAGTTGCAAGACGGCGCCGCACAAGCCCCTATCGAAGACGAATTAGAAAAGTTGGCCAGTCGCATTGCGCGCCTTGGGCCGATCAATCTCGCTGCCATTGATGAGTACAAGATTGAATCTGAGCGCAAGAATTACCTCGATACACAAGATGCTGATTTACGCGAAGCGTTAGAGACGCTGGAAGGTGCTATTAAGAAAATTGACCGCGAGACGCGTACTCGCTTCAAGGAAACTTTCGATAAAGTTAATAGTGGCCTGCAGGAATTATTTCCGAAGGTGTTCGGCGGCGGTCACGCCTATCTTGAACTGACCGGCGACGACCTGCTTGATACCGGTATATCGATCATGGCGAGGCCTCCTGGTAAGCGAAACAGTACTATACATTTGCTATCTGGTGGCGAGAAAGCGCTGACTGCCATAGCGCTAGTATTCTCCATCTTTCAACTCAATCCTGCCCCTTTTTGTATGCTGGATGAGGTCGATGCACCGCTGGATGATGCGAACGTTGGTCGCTACGCTCGGCTGGTGGAAGAGATGTCGAAGCAAGTACAGTTTATTTATATTACCCATAACAAGATTGCCATGGAGATGGCGCATCAGTTAATGGGTGTTACCATGCACGAGCCAGGAGTATCCCGTCTGGTAACGGTAGATGTAGATGAGGCGGCCGA
>CAWVSV010000110.1:0-5836 GCA_963933095.1 uncultured Cellvibrionales bacterium | reverse complement strand
GACACTGGCAACCAGTGGTACCTTTTGGCATTCCAATGGCGATGTCTTGCCCTGGTAATTGAAATTTATGTTTGCCAAAGCTCAACGCTATTTTCCCGGGTTGTTAACCTGCGCCACTATCGCCATGGCCTCGACCTTTATTGCCGAGCACTACGGCGGTCCGGTAATGTTGTTCGCGCTGTTATTTGGCACCGCCTTTCATTTTTTATCAGAAACTCCGCGCTGCGCGGTTGGTATTGAGTTTTGTGCCACCACGTTACTGCGCCTTGGTGTGGCGCTGTTGGGTTTTCGAATTACCTTTGAGCAGATAGCAAACCTGGGTTACATGCCCATCGCGATTGTTTTAATGGCGGTGACATTGACTATCGCGACGGGTATTTTAGTGGCGCGCCTGCTGGGGCTGTCGAGTTTTCTCGGCATATTAGCCAGCTGTGCAGTAGCCATTTGTGGCGCATCAGCAGCATTGGCGGTGGCGGCTATTCTGCCTTTATATAAAAACAAAGAGCGCGATACACTGTTTGTGGTGGTGATCGTTACAGCACTGTCGACCACAGCAATGATCTTCTATCCCTTATTGGTGCAAAACATTGGCCTTAGCGCAGATCAGATGGGCGTTTTTCTCGGTGGCACTATTCACGATGTGGCACAGGTAGTCGGTGCGGGCTATAGCATTTCTGATCCGGTGGGTGATGTTGCCACCGTGATTAAGCTTTTTCGTGTGGCGTTGTTGGTGCCGGTGGTGATTTTCTTTTCACTGCTGTTGCGCAAGCATCATCCGCAGCATGCTACGCGTTCAATACTGCAAACAGTGCCGGTTTTTCTGATAGCTTTCTCACTATTTGTGGTCGTCAATAGTAGTGGCCTGATACCGGTGATTATTACCGAAGGTTTATCCGATCTGTCGCGCTGGTTACTGGTGCTAGCGATCGCGGCGCTGGGTGTTAAAACGTCGTTTCAGGCGTTGGGCCAAGTGGGCATTAAGCCCATAGCCCTGATGGTTTTCGGTACCGTGATACTGGCGCTGTTGGTGTGGTTGGCTGAGGTGTTTTTTATGGGCGCACCTTTACTCTAAACACGTTGGCCCATAACTCGACACTTATGGGGTAGAGGTTGTTCAGTGTCTGCGTGCATACGATAGTATAGTTCTGGATTAGGCAAATTTAGAGGTGATTGTGGGCGATGTTATTCCGTTCAAGCGTAAAACGGCTTGGCAAAAACACAAGGGCAGCAGTCTCTGTCGCGACGGTTTTCACAAGTGGAAGTTAGTCACGGATAATAAATTTGACAGCCGTCAAGGCAAGTTGGTGTGTGTGTATAAATGCCAGCGCTGCGGCGCCGATAAAACAGAGGCCAAGTAATTTGTAAGAGAGATAAAAAAAGCCAGACTCTCGGGGAAAAGAGCCTGGCTAAAAAGAGCGTCTTGCAAGAATGCTTATAGCGCTCTTATCATGTTTCAGTAGGCAACATGATAATACTTATTTTTATTGGTATAGCTCTGAGCCGGTATTATTTTGGCTGCCAATTATTGGCCGCATGCATTTCAAAAATAGCCTCGTTAGCGGTTTGCTCAACACGCAATTTTCGATGATCTTTTTTCTCCTTGCGACGGTCGCGGTGGCTGCGAACTTCTCGTAATGTCAGGGCCATTTTTTCTCGAACTTTTTTCACCAAATGTTTCATTAAACTGTACCTCTGATGTGATCGAAAACGGTTTTAACTGACGCTACACTACGGTCAAACCAACTTGCTCTCGCTGTTTTTCAGCTTCGAGTATTTTTTCGTTTTGAATGCGATTGTAAATTTCCTCGCGATGCACGGAGACCTCTTTCGGGGCGTCGACGCCAATGCGTACTTGATTACCTTTTATGCCGAGGACAGTGGCGGTAACATTATCGCCAATAATAATGGCTTCTCCGATTCGTCTAGTGAGTATCAACATGGTCAATTTCCTTTGGTTTCCTTTGAAGTCGAATTAATTATGCTATTCAAAGGGCTTGGTCGGAAGTGACTCCTGTTTATGTTAGATATGCCCAAAAGGAATGACTGCCGGAGGAACTTTTTTAAGGTATAAAAAAAGGCCGACGCCCTAGTTAGGGCGTCGGCCTTTTAGGCTAGCGGTGGAGTTTAGTGATTGCAGCTTTCGCTGTGCACATGCTCTTCTGCTGGCGCATCAGCATCAGCATCATCGTTATTGCCAGCGGCGTTAATATGGCCGTGCTCGAGTTCAGTTGCTGTCGCCTCGCGAACTTCAACCACTTCTATGTCGAAGTGTAGCTCTACACCTGCCAGAGGGTGATTGCCGTCAATAGTGACCGTCTCCTCGGACAGTTCAATAACTTCAACCACTTGCATGCCATTTTCAGTCTCGGCATGAAATTCCATGCCAACTTCGATTTCATCAACGCCACCAAATGATGTGCGCGGCAGCTCTTGTACCATGGCGGCATCTTTATGACCGTAGCCGTCTTCAGGGGTCACCACAACATTGAGTTTGTCGCCAGCGGCCTTGCCGATTAATTCTTTTTCCAAACCCGGCACCAAGTTAGCGGCTCCGTGCAGGTATGGCATAGGCTCTTGGCCTTCGGAACTGTCGATAATCTGACCTTCACTGTCGGTTAGTTTGTAGTGAATAACGGCAACTTTTTGATCGGCGATTTGCATAGTAAATCTCTCTGTAATAGGTATTGATTAGCTTTAAAAGCTGGTATCGATTTGATAGCCGTTGTTTGGCAGCACTTTATTATCGAGCACGGCTAAATTGTCTTTCATAGTTAAACGCTGCAGGGCAAACCACTTAACGGCTAGCGGGTAGATCACGTGTTCTTGCACTTGTACGCGCTTGGCGAGGCTGTTGGCATCGTCATTAAGTAGTACTGGCACTCGAGCTTGAATAGCGATTGGGCCGCCATCGAGTTCGGCGGTAACAAAGTGCACGCTGACACCATGCTCGCTGTCAGCGGCATCCAATGCGCGCTGATGAGTGTGTAAGCCCTGATATTTAGGCAGCAGTGATGGGTGGATGTTGAGCATACGGCCGACATAATGGCCGGTAAATTGGGGCGTCAAGATGCGCATAAAACCGGCCAGAACTATCAGTTCAGCATCGAAACCATCGATCAAATTCATCAGTGATACGTCAAAGTCGTCGCGGCTGGCGAAATTTTTATGATCGAGCAGTTCGGCGTTAATACCATGGTCGCGGGCGCGATCGAGGCCTCTTACGCCGGGACGATTACTGATAACGGCAGCAATTTCGATTGGCAGCGAGCCGTCTTGTTGGCCGTCGATCAGCGCTTGCAAATTAGAGCCGCCGCCTGAGACGAGCACGACGACTTTCATCTTAGTGTTTTGTTCGCTCACGCTTACAGACCCAACAACTCAACTTGTTCTTCGCCTGCTGCCGCGTCGGCAATATGGCCAACCACAAAGGCTTCTTCGCCACAGTCGGTCAATAGCGCCAGAGCGGCATCTTTTTCAGCAGCGGGGACGGCGATTACCATGCCTAGACCGCAGTTAAAGGTGCGATACATCTCGCTGGCTTCTACATTGCCGTGCTTTTGCAGCCATTTAAAAACGTTCGGCAGTTCCCAGCTGCTAAGGTCGATAACAGCTTTGGCGTTGTTGGGCAGTACGCGCGGAATGTTCTCGGTTAAACCGCCACCGGTGATGTGACTCATGGCATGAACTTTGGACTCTTTGATCAACTTCAGTACCGATTTAACGTAAATACGAGTTGGCGCCATCAGTGCGTCGCCGAGTTCAGCGTCTACCTCTTGACCCGATACTTCAATAATCTTGCGGATCAGTGAGTAACCATTGGAGTGCGGACCGCTCGATGCCAGCGCAATCAGTACGTCGCCTGCGGCAACTTCACTGCCATCTAAAATCTCATCTTTTTCTACCACACCAACACAGAAACCGGCTAGGTCATAGTCTTCGCCTTCGTACATGCCCGGCATTTCAGCAGTTTCGCCGCCGACCAACGAACAGCCAGATAGCTCGCAGCCATCGCCGATACCGGAAACTACAGCGCTGGCAACGTCGATATTGAGCTTGCCAGTGGCGTAGTAGTCGAGGAAGAACAGTGGCTCTGCGCCGGCCACAATCAGGTCGTTTACGCACATGGCAACCAGATCGATCCCGATGGTGTCATGCTTGTTCAAATCCATGGCTAAACGCAGCTTGGTGCCAACACCGTCGGTGCCGCTGACCAATACGGGTTTTTTGTAGCCCTCAGGCAGCTCGCATAGCGCGCCGAAACCACCGAGACCGGCCATTACTTCTGGGCGGCGGGTGCGCTTGGCAACACCTTTTATGCGTTCAACTAAGGCGTTACCCGCATCGATATCAACACCGGCGTCTTTATAGCTCAGGGAAGTCTTGGAATCTGTCATAGCAATGAGGTCTGTGTAGATTAATAAGAAGATTAATAAGAAGATTAAAAAGATGATTAAAATTGGCCAATATTCTACCACTGAAGCGAGTGCCAGTCATATAGAACCTGTCGCAGTTATCTATGTGAGTATAAATGGTTATCGGGTGGCCAATGAGTTGTTACAATACTGACTCTATATAAACGCTAATTGAGAAAACTGTTAGATGCTAACTTATACACGTAGCCTCGCTTTTCTGACCTTTTTACTGCTCACGGTAACGGCTTCATCGGCCATGGCAGAGCAAACCATTGACCTATATCGCACCCAAATACTGGTTAAGTCGCAGAGCGAGGAGGACCGCAATGCCGCAATCAGTACCAGCTTGGCAAACATAGTGGTACGTATCTCGGGCCGCCGCGACAGTCTCAAACAGCCGCTTATTAAACGGGCACTGCAGCGTTCAGGGCCCTATTTGTCATCGTTTAGCTATGGCAAAAGCGATCAGATACTTTCTCAAGGCGAGGTCGAAGTAGTAGCCACAGA
This sequence comes from uncultured Cellvibrionales bacterium, assembly GCA_963933095.1. Taxonomy (GTDB): domain Bacteria; phylum Pseudomonadota; class Gammaproteobacteria; order Pseudomonadales; family Cellvibrionaceae; genus UBA1124. Next base: position 917 of record CAWVSV010000110.1, on the reverse strand, counting down.
GTTAACCCTAAAGTTTTCTGACTCTGCTGTGGATGCGCTTTTACGCCGTGCCCAATTGCCTTTTTGGCCCGCCAGTCGCCCCAGCGTATTGCTGTGGCTGGTACAAGATAATCGCATTGATGGGCGCCTATACAGTACCGATGGCGACTATTTACAGGTTATTAAACGCGCCGCTGCTGGGCGTGGTTTGCCATTAAAGCAACCGCTGCTGGATCTTGAAGATCAGATGCGAGTGTCGGTTGATGATTTATGGAATTTTAATAACGACGCAATTCAGGCCGCGTCAAAACGTTATAGCGCGGATATTGTGGTGGTTGGGCGTTTCTCTGAAATTGCTCGCGGCGGTCAGTCGAGGTGGTTCGCCAATTGGCAAATATTGCGTGCCGACGGCGACAGCTTGCTTGAGACCGAAGGTAAGACTGCCGCGGTGGCGCTAATTGAGGGCGTTGAACGTGTGGTCGATGATTTATCGGCTCGCTATGCCATTGTTATGGCTGATAGCCTCGATAGCGCCTTGACACTGCAGCTGTCGGGCGTGGGCGATTTTGCCGCCTACGCTGAGGCAATCGACTACTTGGATGCTTTACCCATGGTCACTAGCGCTCGACCTACTTATGTATCGGGTCAACAACTTTGGTTGAGCCTAACAACAGAAGGTGACTTGGAATTATTGTTAAACACCCTACAGCAGGGGCAAAAGTTATTGCCGCCCACGACCACAAGTCTCAGCAGCGACCTCAATAACACTCGTTATGCCCCAGCCGGTAGTGTCGATAATCCCCTGCAGTACTTTTGGCAGGCGCGTCCTAAAGGCCGCATAAATGCCGCAGATAGCGCTGTAGTCAGCGCCGCAGATAATGCCGTAGACCGCGCCATAGATAGCACCGCAGATAATGCCGTAGATAATGCCGTAGATA
>CAWVSV010000109.1:0-6066 GCA_963933095.1 uncultured Cellvibrionales bacterium | reverse complement strand
CGAATAGCGGTAGTGCCCTTGGCAAATAGCGCTGCAGTGGCAATGGTCATGGCCGCATCGGGAATATGATTGAGGTCGACGTCGACCGCATTCAGTTCGCCCTTAGTGACTTCAATCCAAGTATCACCCCAAGTGACCTTAGCGCCCATCTGCTCGAGTACATCGGCAAACTTGGCGTCGCCCTGCACACTGGCCGTACCGGTACCGTGCACGCGCACAGTGCCACCGGCAATCGCCGCGGCGGCGAGAAAGTAAGACGCCGAGGAGGCATCGCCTTCGACCATTATGTCCTTAGGCGATACATACTGCTGCCCGGCTTTAATGACAAAACGCTGATAGTCGTGATTTTCAACCTCGACGCCGAACTTTTTCATCACATCCAGAGTAATAGTGATGTAGGGTTTTGAAACTAGTTCGCCGTCTATCACGATCTCCAAATCCGACTCGCACAAAGGCGCGGCCATCAGCATGGCAGTCAGAAACTGGCTAGATATATTGCCGCGAATAGCCACCGAGCCGCCCTTGAGGCCGGTGCCGGTGATTTTCAGTGGCGGGTAATCGGTATCGCCCAGATATTCAATGTCGGCACCCGCTGAACGCAGGCAGTCAACTAAATCGCCAATAGGGCGCTCGAACATGCGCGCTTCACCGGTTAAGGTAAATTCGCCCTGCCCCAAGCACAGCGCTGCACATAAAGGGCGCATGGCAGTACCGGCGTTACCGAGGAACAACTCTGCAGCGCCATCCTTACCTTCTGGCAAGTTTAATGGACCGGCTTTGCCTTTAACCACACACTCGGTCTTGTCGGCACTCAAGGTGTACTCGACACCAATGCTGGTGAAAGCATTGAGCATATGACGAATATCATCACTGTCGAGCAAGTTAGTGATTTTGGTCTCGCCCTCGGCCAGTGCGGCCAACAGCAATATGCGGTTAGACAGGCTCTTAGAACCCGGCAGAGTAACTTCACCGGAGACAGATTTCAGAGGGTTGAGCGTCAGAGTTTCCATAATCGGGCTTCGTGTCGGTGTATTTTTGAATCGTATAAATGCAGGACGGCATTATATCAGCGTTCATAAAGCGGCGCTGAATGGCTGATACTGGGTGTTAGTCACAGCAATTATTTTTGGTATTCGTATCGCAACAACTACTACTAGCCGCGTGAGCATGGCCGTGTTGTTTCTCGTCGTCGGTCGCCGCGCGCACGGCAACCACTTCCATATTAAAAGTCAGTGTCATCTCTACATAGGGGTGGTTGGTGTCAATATCGACCGATTTCAAACCCTGCTTAATAACAGTCGCTTCACGCGGGCCCTGTTTGGTCTGCACTTCTACTACAGTGCCGGGTTTAAGCTTACCTTTAATGGTCTGTTGACCCGGCAGCTTGACATTTTTTAGCGGCACGCGACCTTTGGATTTTTCATCATAGCGGCCGTAAGCGTCATCCGGCCCCAAAGTTACCGAGGCGGTTTCGCCGGCACTTTTACTCTCTAAGCCAGCTTCAATACCCGCCATCATGCCCTTATAGCCGTGCAAATACAGTACTGGCTCGCCACCGGTGATACTCTTGGAAGCGTTGCTACCCCTAGAGTTTTCGAGCTCAGTGCCGGCGGCATCTTTCAGGGTATAGTGAAAAGTCACTACGGTGTCTTTGGCAATATTGATGTTTTCTTCAGTCATGATTCGATCTCTGTGTTTTGCGTATTCGGTTAATACTGTTTGAGCAATTCTTCGCGGTAGTCATCGAGGGAAACTTTCAGCTCCAGTTCGGATATCTGAGCCTCAAGCGCCGCAATCTTGAGGCGCAGGTCATCCAGAGTGATGGTGTTATTATCCAGAATGTAGAGCTGCTCAGAACCACGGTAGCTGAAATTCAGAGCGATAATAGCGTCGCGCTCACCCCTCTGCGCCGCCTCAGTTACTGCTTTAAACTTACGGGTAATACGGTTAAGTTGCTGCTTTAAACGCCACACATACACGACTTCATGCATCCATGGGTGGCCACTGGTGCGTTTGAGCACTGCGACCACAATCACCGCCGCCACCGCCACACCTATGGCATTAAGAATGACATTGCCGCCTTCGGCGCTGCCAATTAACACAATTAAAAGTGCGGAGAAGGGGATGGAAATAATACAGAGGGCCACCACCACCATTAACATCACCAATCGCAGGCGTTTGGTATAAGTTTTCTGATCGATATCTTCTAGCAACATAACGGGCTCAAAATCAATAAAGGCGCGCATTATAAGCCCTGTGAGCCATTATTGCTGCAGCTGAAGCGTCAACTCAGCCAACTTGTGTATGTCCTAGTTGCGCTTATCCGTTTAGCGCTCACCAACGGGCAAGCGAATACAGTCTTCGGCGATTGTCCAAGTTTAAGTAGTATCGCTACAGAAGCGCCTGATATAAAAAAACCGCGCTGATTAAGGCGCGGTTTTTTTATATCAGCTTAAAGGTAACCGTGATTCAATCTATAGGCGTCTTAAATTGAATCATGGCCCCACCTTTACACCGTGAGGAGTTTATGGGTATTAAAATCGTGTTTAAACTTTGTCATAGACCGACTCGACACTTCGCCCAGTATCACCGCCCACTGCAGTGGTTCTGGCAGGCTTAGATTCAACATTAAATAACTGACCCGGCTTGAACTTTAGTACCGGCAACCAGCGCCCCACCCAAGCGAACATGCCGTGTTTTTCAATATAGGCCGAGTAAGCAATATAATCGGCATCCATCGACAGATGCCTCTCTTCAGTGCGAGAACGAAAGAAGTAAATGATGTTTTGCAAAATTAACAGCAAACTCAAACGCAGTTTGTCATCAAATTCGGGCGCCATTAAAAACGGCATAAAGATCAACCACCAAGACAAGTTTTTACTGATGTAGGCCGGATGCTTAGTGTAGCGATATGCGCCGTTGGTAAGGATACCGCGGTGGGTAAGGTTGGAGAAGCGAATGCCAAAGGCCATGCTGGCCCAAACATAGATCACTACCAGCGACAGAATGACGGCGCCATAAGAGAAATGCACCCAGGGCATATCCCAAAACAAGTTGCTCCAGTCACGGCCGCTGTTATAGCTGATGTAAAGGCTGCCAAACACCGCGCCCCAAAATGGCTGATAACACATAACAGCGACTACCCAGCCAAGGAAGGTCGGCTCGGTAGAGCGAATGTGCGAATCAAACAAGCGCACGGTAAAACAATAGCCGACGGTGACAAACAACAGATCGATGTAAAATAGGAAGTTATTGAAAAAACTATAAAGGTTGAGTGACATGCGCCCACTGAGATCGCCCGTCATATTAAATACGTTAGAAAAATTGACATTCATTAGGCTATTCAAGTTGTTGCCTGAATACCTAAACATCAGCGGCAGGAAGAACAGTTTTACCGTCCAGCCCAATAGCAACTGGCCTATTTTGGCCCCATTGACGTTTTTCCACTGCCCCAAGACCAACATACCCATGTGCCAATAGCCGTCTTTGGGCTCTGTCATAGCGCGGTCGATAAAGTAAAAGTATGGGATAGCGACTAACATCAAGCCGATAAGTATGGTTCTTAATATTGAGAAAAAACCCTCATAATAGCCGCCGCGATACTCGGGGAATATCCAGTATATGAAGGCCACAAAACCGAAACTAGCGTAAAGCCCCAGTAGTTTAATGGCCGTGCGTTTGAGGTTGCCAGAACGCTTACTCTTAGCCGCACTAAAATCGAGCCCTGCTGACTTATTACGGTAAGGTTTGAGGAATATCCACTCCAGCACAATGATCGGTACCGCCAATGCCAGACAAGTAATAATGATACCGCCGGTAGCCGCCGAGTATTGCTGGCCGTATTCGCGCAGCCACCAGATAGAGGCCAGTGAAATAAATAATCCAATACAGTTGATCAGCATATTGGTGGGGGATTTTGGACACTTCATGGGGTATCGCTCTTGTTATCGTTATAGACCATTACCAATGGCGTCCTGCCCAACGGTCACACTAAGCCCTAAATGGTAAGATTACCTTTTACTTGGTGTGCAAATTGTTAACATTTACGTCATCGAAGTCAATAATGGCATAAAACGTCAAAAAGCTGTGCATTTAGTTTATGTATTATCTCGACAGCTTTTAGGCCAGATAACGCTTGGTAAATATTACCGACATGAAAAAGCCAAAGACTGTCGCTCGCCTTAAGCTCTGATTGAACCACACATTTGGCCTGTTTAGCCCGAATATGGCGCCCTCGCAATCAGCCCATTCAGCCCATTATTGATAAATAACCACATATCTTGTTGGTGCTGAGAAGTATTTTAAATATGGCACCGCTAAAAGTGTTGGGCTCAACTAACATAAAGATGTCAGCCGTCTAAACAGTGGTGATAAGAATGCAGCGTCGAATATTATCGGAAACAGAGTTACTGAGCGTTATTAACAATACCTTTGCCAGCCATGAGCAATCTGCTGGGTCAAAGGTACAGACCCTATTATGGCAAAACAACATTGACCCAGGGCAGTGCAACTGGGTTTGCGGTTGTATCGACCATGGCGATAATCTACCCCACCAATATGAGACCCTGCGTCATAATCTGATTAAACAATGCCAAGATAACTTTAATGTGCGGCATTAAGTGCTAGCGGCCAAGATATAAAGAGCGTCGCTTATACACATTATTTGGTTAAGCAGTGTAGATATATACTTTGTTTGTAGTGAAGTTGGAGCATTAGACTTTTCGATTATAAACAAGATAAAAAATTCGATTTTGAGACTTAGTTGCGATTGTCGCCCCTACAAACCCGCTAGGATATTGAGCCTAATACACTTCGCTAAGTTGGGCTCAACATGAAATTATCCACTCATATCGTTTTTATTAGCGCACTTCTATTGTTAGGTTCTAATGCAAGTTATGCCGAGGATTTCTACACTCTGCAGTTTCATGTAGCGCCCCAGCAAGAAGGGTCACTGCAGCGATTAACCCAACTGCAAAAAATTCACAGTGCCACTTTATCCCACAGCGAACACTTTGTTTTTTTAGGCGAGTTTGCCAGCGAGCGAGAAGCGGCCGAGCAGTTGATGCAAATTCAGCGCAAAATAGAACCACAGATTGGCAACTTTAATCCGCTGATCGTTGAGCTGTTTCGCAATCAAAGCAAGCAACTTGAACCTCTCTCTATGGCCCGACAGAAACGCCTCAAGCGCGCCCCAGAAACACTGCGAGCACAGCCCACCAGTAGTCATACAACACTCACCCCCAAGTTAGCGGCTAATGCGGCTGTGGCTTCCGATTACCAAGTGTCAGCATTCACATCGACTCCCACTGCCCAGCCCAATTAGGTGCTAAGCGTCGACAATGTTCAACTTAACACCATGAATAACAACTAGAATTATTGCTACTTTATTGACGGCCATCACAACAAAGCCGTCCACTACACCGCTGACATAAGATTCTTGTGCACAATCTTCATGGACATTTATAAACGTTAGCCCAATGCCAGACGTTGGCTGCGAGTGTTTAGTGCGACCTTTTGCCCCATATAGCCCTCTAAACAAAGCTCACTCAAAGCATTGCCACTAGAGTGCCTCACCTAAGCAGGGCAATACCCCAGTATTGAAATTTTTATAGCGATTCTGTTTTTTAAATAAGTACTGCTATGATGTTATCAAAATTAGATAACTCGAGAGCAGCAGCGTCCATGAACATCATTCTTTGGTCATTTTTTATTGCCCTGTTAGGGCTGACTCAAGCGGTCTGCGCTGAAACCTTTTATACACTGCAATTGCAAGCTACACCCAGTCAAGAAGAATCTTTATCGCAGCACCTGTCACTACCAGTCATGTACAGTGAGAACTTTGGCCCCAGACAAAAATTTGTCTATTTGGGTAAATTTGATTCAGTAGAGCAAGCACAAGAAACGCTTGATGCACTGCGGAATAAACAATTAGAGCCACCCGTGCAACTTTTTGAGCCGCTAGTGATGGAGCTATTTACCAGCAAATAATAATCATAGCGTTGCCGTTTATTGGTGCGTATTGCGCAGTTTTCGCAGCACTAAACAAGGGCAAGACACCCTTAAAAA
>CAWVSV010000108.1:0-6146 GCA_963933095.1 uncultured Cellvibrionales bacterium | reverse complement strand
CGGCAGGGCAATAGCGGCCAAAATGGCAACTATGGCAACGGTGATCATTAGTTCGATTAAGGTAAAACCGCTGTTGCGGTTAGCTGTGTTCATTATGCTGCACTCGGGTCTGATCAAGCTCACAGCAATCCCGCTGTATATGGCTTGAACTTAGCTTTAATTCAGCAGTAACCGACCATTCCTTTATGTGCTGCTGTTATAAAAATATTGATTAATATCTCTATGTTACTAAAAAAATGGGGGCTTTTGTTTGAATTTACTCTATAGCTGACCAACGGTTTAGTTATGGGGACGAGCGGTGATTTACACGCCAACTCGATCACACTAACCAGCAGGCTCAAATTTTTGACACAAAAAAAGGCCTAATTGTTAAATCAGGCCTTTTTGCTGCTTTAAGGCAGTAGCTTATTCAGCGTTAGCTTTTAGCAATTCAACTTCAAAGATCAATGCGCTGTTAGGGCCAATCTTAGGGCCTGAACCACCGGCGCCGTAGGCTAAATCATGAGGAATATAAAGTTCCCACTTATCGCCTTCGCTCATTAGCTGCAGGCCTTCAGTCCAGCCGCCAATCACTTGATTCAGCAAAAACTGAGCCGGCTGGCCGCGATCGTAGGAGCTGTCGAACTGCTCGCCATTAATAGTAGTACCGCGATAGTGCACTTCAACGGGTGCCTCTAAAGTGGGCTTGGCACCGGTACCGGCGGTAACAATTTTATACTGCAAGCCACTTTCTAGGGTTACTACGCCGTCTTTTTTAGCGTTGGCGGCCAAAAATGCTTCGCCGGCGGTTTTGTTGGCATCGGCACTGCCTTGGCGCTCGGCCATAGCGGCTTGCTGCTGCTCAGTTTGCTGGGCCTGCATCTTGGTTTGGAACGCCTGCATAGTGGCAGCCATTTCTTCTTCGCTCATGCGCGGCGCAGTGCCGGCCTGTACATCTGTAATCGCCTGAGCAAATACGTCAACATTAACCTCAACGCCGCCCTGCTCAAACTGCTTGCCCAAGTTCATACCCAGCACATAGCTGATTTTTTGCTCGGGGGTGGTTACTGCAACGGTTTTCACTTCAATAACTTTTTCGGCTTCTACGTTGTCGTTACAGCCGGCGAGCAAAAGTACGGAGACAGCAGCGGCTGTCGCTAATTTCAATTTCATAAAAATGTCCTAGTAAGAGTGATCGTAATTACTGTTGTTATTTTTAAAGACTATCGAGCGGTTTACCTCAATTATCCATTATATTCTGTACTGCTTTTGTGTCATCAAGCAACTTACCAGACTTGATCTGGCGACACAATTATTGATAATGGTACTGCATTTAAGACCTCGGCCGGGCGATTTTGTTCAATTTACTGTAACTTCAGTGCGCGCCCTTAATAAGATTGGTATCTGGATCGACGTGAATCATTTCATCAAGGCCGCCAGCGGCGTTACTAGGCTGATCTGACACATGCCAATTACCAGCACTATCGCGCCATTTATAAACCTTGGTTTTACCCGTGCGGGTATCATTGTTAATACTCCGCGCAATTTTGCGCTCGGCCCTGCCTAGCCAGTTATTAATTTGCGCCGTTAACACCGCGGTGCTTGGCACAAGGTCAGCCGTGCTCAACCAAGTTTGCCCATTGGGTTTTTTGATTATAAACAGCCCTGCCACACCCAGCAGTAAAACCAACAGCACAACATTTGCGCAACGCGGCACGGCTTTCTCCTTGAGTATTGCCTAATATTTAACGGTACTTTGCCCAAGCTTTACCTCGCGAGCAAGTTTATATTTAAACTGCTAAAATGTTGACTTGTTTGTATTCGCGCTTAATGCGGCAACGGTCGCAGCAATTTTGATCTAACATTTGATCTAATATTTGTTTTAACATTTTATCTATTAACAGCAGACAGGAAAATATAATGGCCGCTAAGAAAAAAATCGCCAACCCAGTTGCCGAGCTGGAAACTCAAATTGCCAAAACCAACATCCAGCTCGATAAAGCGCGAATAAAAAAATCTACCGATGCCACTAAAGTCTTAGTAAAAGCCGACAAAGCTGCTGCTGCCTGCGTGAAGAAACTGGCCAGCCTTAAAGTGCGCCAAGACAAAGCCGCCGCTACGGCCAAGCTCAAGAAAACCGCCACCAACAAAAATAAACTTAAAGCTGCTCAGCTAGCCGTAGTGGCACAAAGGCAAGACCTAAGCGCCGCTAAAGCACTCGTGGTTGCCAGTAAAGTTGCCGCCAAAGCCGCCAAGCAGGGTCTAAAAATCGCCGCGCAACTCGCCAAAGCCAGCGCTAAGTTAGACAAAGAGCTGCTAAAAAGCGCTAACAAAACCGCCACTAAAAAAACCAAGGCGCCAAAGATTATAGCTAAGACCGCAGTTAAGGGCATAGTTAAGGGCACAGCTAAGAACGCCGCTAAGACTGCAATAAAACCTGCTGCAAAGTCTAAAACTAAGGCAGCCACTAAAGCAAAAGAATCGACCAAGACCGGCAGCAAAAAGACGGCCAAGGCGATAGCCAAGCCCGTGGCAAATAAAGCCCCTATAAAGAAGGCGGCTGCGAAAAAGCCCGCGGTTAAAAAAGCGGTAGTTAAAACGAATGTTAAAAACAGCGTTAAAACCGCTGCTGTAAAAAAAGTGGTCGTTAAAAAAGTGGTCAGCGCCGCGACTGAAACCGTTGTTAAAATAAATACAGCAGACGTGCAACAGCCTGCTGTAGCGGCTAAGCCAGCAGCAATTGCAAGCGCAACGCCTGCAGTTACCAGCAAGCCTGCAGTTACGAACAAGCCTAAAGTGGTAGAGCCGGTGATTGCAGTTAAAGCTCAATCTAAACTAAAAGCCAAGGCCAACACCGAAAAACCCAACAAAGGCGATGTAACGCCGTTTACTAGCAGCCTGTTCGACGCTTAATGGGTACACTTAATTAAGGGGCGAGCCCAGCCGCCCTTTATTGATTGACTATCGATAAAACCTCGCTCAACTTACTTTGCGCTGCATAACTGCTGAGGCACAGGCTGACGTTGTTCTTCAAACCATTAGTGGCCATGCTCATCTGCACCTCGGTCGCAAACATATACAGCCTGTCTTGCACTGCTCGTTCAGCTTCAAGCTCTGCACTCATAATTTTGGCGCGCAACGTTGTGGCGGTGTGGTCTTTTAACTGTTGGCGCATAAGTCGCAAAGGCTCTACGTATTGCCGCTGCCAAAATTCGATGGATTGCTGTGCCTGTCGATAGACCTGAGCGTCGAGTAATAAGTCCTGCTCAGCCAACCAGCAGCTCCACAGTAACAAATTTACATTGAGCTCATACTGCGTTTGAAGTTGCAGGCATAAACTTTGTACGCCTTTGCTGGCGTAAAGCTTGAGTGAAAATTGCCAAAACGGGTTGTCCATAGAGTCGAGTCTTTCAATGGTTGGAATGCTAGAATAGCGGCCACGTATATTAGCGCAATATTTTGAGAATTATCTGCCATGATCAGTCTACAACAGGTGCAATTACAGCGCGGCGCTAAAGTGCTGCTGGACCACGCTGACTTAGAGGCATTTCCTGGACAAAATATTGGCTTAATTGGTGCCAATGGCAGCGGTAAATCGAGCTTATTTAAGTTGATTCTAAACGAGTTGCAACTCGACGGTGGCGAGCTGCAAATTCCTAAACAGTGGCGCATCGCTCATATGGCGCAGGAACTACTGAGCCATGAACGCAGCGCCATAGACTATGTGTTAGACGGCGACCCGCATCTGCGTCAATTGCAACATAAGATTGCCCAACTTAGCGCCGACAGCGATGGCTGTGGTTCTGAGCTGGCTGCGCTCTACGCTGACATGGAACATCTTGACGGCTATGCCGCCGAGAGCCGCGCTCAACAACTGCTTAACGGTTTGGGGTTTAAAGCCTCTGATGATCAAAAAAATGTCACCGACTTTTCGGGCGGCTGGCGCATTCGCTTAAATCTTGCCCGCGCACTTATGTGCCAGTCGGACTGCCTACTGCTGGATGAGCCTACCAACCACTTGGACTTAGACGCCACCTTGTGGCTGGAGCAGTGGTTGGCGCGCTACCCCGGTACTTTGTTAATTATTTCTCACGACCGCGACTTTCTCGACAATGTGGTTGGCCGTATTATTAGCTTTGAAAATGGCAAGCTCATTAATTACAGCGGCAACTATTCAGCCTACGAAATGCTCAAGGCCGACCGCTTAGCACAGCAGCAACAGGCGTTTGAAAAACAGCAGGTGCGCATCGCCGAAATCGACAGCTTTGTCAGGCGCTTTAAAGCTAAGGCCACTAAAGCCAAACAGGCCCAGAGCCGAGTGAAAGAATTGGAGCGAATGGAGAAAATTGCCCCCGCTCATATCGACTCGCCTTTTACCTTTAGTCTGCCGGTATCAGAGAAAATCTCAGACCCACTGCTGGGCCTGTCGCAGATGAGCATTGGTTACAACGTTAAAGACGGCGATCAACAACAAATAGCCAAAATAGTCATCGACAAGGTCAACATTAGCATTCACCCCAGCACACGGTTGGGATTGCTCGGCCCCAATGGCGCCGGTAAATCGAGCTTAGTAAAAACCATCGCTGGCAATTTGCAGCAGCTCACGGGTGACAGAACTGAGGGCGAGCATTTAAAGATTGGCTACTTTGCCCAGCATCAGTTGGAAGCACTGGACATGCAAGCCTCGGCGGCGCTGCACATTCAGCGCATGTCTCCGAAGGCATCAGAACAGGAAATTCGTAATTTTCTTGGCGGCTTCGACTTTCAGGGCGAGCGCGCCTTTGAAGTGATTACTCATTTTTCTGGCGGTGAAAAAGCGCGCTTGGCGCTGGCTATTATCGCCTGGCAAAAACCCAATTTACTGCTGCTGGATGAGCCCACCAACCACCTCGATATCGAAATGCGCCACGCCCTAACGCTGGCACTGCAAATGTTTGAAGGCGCTGTTATTCTGGTATCGCACGACCGCCACTTGCTGCGCAACAGTGTTGACCAGTTCTTGCTGGTGGCCGATAGTAGGGTCGAAAACTTCGACGGCGATTTAAGTGATTATCAAAAATGGCTGAGCGAACAAAAGCAAATGCCAGAAGCTGTCGCCGTTAGCCCTGGCGATGACCTTGGCGCTTCGAAAAAAGAACAGCGCCAGCTGGCTGCCGAGCTGCGCAAGCAACTGCAACCCCTGAACAACCAACTGAAAAAGTGCGAGCGCGAACTGGAGAAGTGGCAAACTAAACTCTCTGGTATTGAAGACCAACTGGCCGACGCCGATATTTACAGCGACGATAATAAAGCCCAGCTGAAAAAATTACTCAGCGAACAGGGCGAAGTTAAAACCCGTGTCGACGACTGCGAGGAGACTTGGTTTATAGCCACCGAAGCGTTAGAAGAGTTAACGGCCCAAATAGGCTAAATTGAACAAACAGTGCAAAGACGATTGACCAGAAAAAACACCGAGACAGTTCTGAAGATTGATTAAAACTAAAGATGATATAAATGGCTCATGTATTTTAGTCACTAAAGAAAGCAGCATTAAACTGGATCACTTAACTTATGAAATATAAAGATCTGCGCGATTTTATTAAACTGCTGGAAGCGCGCGGCCAGCTAAAACGCATTGCTCATCCGGTCGACCCCATTTTAGAAATGACCGAAATTTGCGATCGAGTCTTGCGCGCCAAAGGCCCTGCACTGCTGTTTGAAAACCCCATAGGCTACAATACACCGGTGCTGGCCAACTTATTTGGCACCCCTGAGCGAGTCGCTCTGGGCATGGGCGAAGAGTCGGTCGAGGCGCTGCGCGAAGTTGGCAAGCTGCTGGCGATGCTGAAAGAGCCGGAACCGCCCAAAGGTTTTAAAGATGCCTTAAGTAAGCTGCCGCTGTACAAACAAGTGCTGAACATGGGGCCCAAAGTGGTCAAAAAAGCGCCTTGTCAAAAAGTGGTCATTGAAGGCGATGATGTCGATTTAGATAAACTTCCGATCATGACCTGTTGGCCTGGCGACGCCGCGCCGCTAATCACTTGGCCGTTGGTGATTACTAAAGGGCCGCATAAAGAGCGACAGAATCTCGGCATCTACCGGATGCAGAAGCTGGCTAAAAACAAACTCATTATGCGCTGGCTCTCGCATCGCGGCGGAGCGCTGGATTTTCGCGAATGGCAGCAGTT
>CAWVSV010000107.1:0-6345 GCA_963933095.1 uncultured Cellvibrionales bacterium | reverse complement strand
AGCAGGCATAAAAAAACCACTCTAAAGTGGTTTCTCTTAGAAGCTGCGTTACTAGCTTCAATATTTGGCTCCGCTTGCTGGGCTCGAACCAGCGACCCAATGATTAACAGTCATTTGCTCTACCAACTGAGCTAAAGCGGAATTGTTTCTCTGTAACTGGCGCTTGCCTGTCATCAAGAGGCCGCGATAATAGGTGTGCGGGCTATTGTCGTCAAGGCATTTTTATCGAAGTAGCAGAGAAAATACTCTGCTGCCATTGTGCTGGTTAATTTATGGCTTAATAAAGTCTAATAGTGGGCCTAAAGGGTTGTTTGTTTTTCATTCTTATTGTTCTTTTTGTGAGCAATTCTGTTGCAGGCTTTAGCCGGCTTGGGGTATTAATTTATGCGACCAATTACTCTGTTTGAATTCTGTTCAATAAGCGTGGACATTGACTATGCTGGCGTTTACTCTTACTTATAAAGTAACTTAGGGCTTCTCGTTGATATGCCTAGCAAGTGTAACTTAGGGTGATTTAATGGCTGATGCCTGTTTTCAGATGAAAAGCTCAACAATTGCGACTGTTGTATTGGAATTGCATAACTTTGAAGCCGAAGAATTTTTCCCACAGTTACAGCAAAAAATTGAGTCCGCGCCGATGTTCTTTCAGCGCGCGGCGGTGGTGTTTGATTTGTCCTGTTTTGACACCGAGCAAAACGGTACTCTGCAGGCAGAGCAGTTAGAGCAACTGGTCGTTTTTTGTCGCGAGCAGGATTTGCAGCCTATCGCCTGCAAAGGGGCTCACGGTTCGCAGCACGACATGATCTATGCGCTGGGTTTGGCCAGTTTACCGGCTTCTAAAATCCGCAAAGTGGAAATGCCGAAAGAGATGGCGGCGACACAGACGCGGAGTTCCGTAGTGAAAGACAGCGCCGAGCTAGCCCCGAATCTAGAGAAACAGGCTGAATTACCGCTGCAGGCGGCTAGCGCTAAAACAGAACCAGAAATTGTGGTTGAAAGTTTAGTGAGCGCCAAACCTTTGTATCGCCCCAGTAAAATTGTAACCAAACCGGTCCGCTCGGGCCAGCAGATTTACGCCGAGGGTGCGGATCTAATTTTGATGGCATCGGTCAGCGAGGGTGCAGAAGTATTGGCCGATGGCCATATTCACGTTTATGGCACTCTGCGAGGTCGCGCTCTGGCCGGAGTCAAAGGCGATCTTGACGCGAGAATTTTTTGCCAGCAGCTAGAAGCCGAACTGGTGTCAGTGGCGGGGCAATTTGTACTGAGTGACACAATTCGAGAAAGTTGCTGGAAAAAGCCGGCGCAAATATATTTGCATGATCAAAGTATTGAAATCAAAGAAATCTAATTATTCACATAGAACTGAATGAAAAAGCTGGCTAATTGTAGAGGGATAAAATGGCTAAAATTATTGTAGTAACATCGGGTAAAGGCGGTGTGGGTAAAACCACATCCAGCGCAGCCATTGGCACAGGATTGGCCATGCGCGGTCATAAAACCGTCGTTATCGATTTCGATGTGGGTCTGCGTAACCTCGACCTGATTATGGGTTGCGAGCGCCGTGTGGTGTATGACTTTGTTAATGTCATCAACGGCGAGTCCAACCTGAAACAGGCGCTAATCAAAGATAAGCGCACCGACGGCTTGTTTATCCTGCCGGCCTCACAGACTCGTGACAAAGATGCTCTAACCATGGAGGGCGTGCAAACTGTCCTCAATGAGCTCAAAGAAGACTTCGACTTTATTCTTTGCGATTCCCCAGCCGGTATCGAGCAGGGAGCTCATATGGCGATGTACTTCGCCGATGAAGCCATCGTTGTGACCAATCCAGAAGTGTCTTCAGTGCGAGACTCTGATCGTATTTTGGGTTTACTGCAGAGTAAGTCACTCAAAGCCGAACAGGGCCAATCGGTTAAAGAGCACTTATTGCTGACGCGCTATAATCCTACTCGCGTAGCTGCTGGCGAAATGCTCAGCGTTGGCGATGTTGAAGACATTTTGGCAGTCCCGCTGTTGGGTGTTATTCCAGAGTCTGAAGCGGTATTAAAAGCCTCAAATTCTGGCGCGCCAGTTATTCTCGATAACGACTCTGCAGCCGGTCAGGCTTACGGGGATGCTATTGCGCGCCTTCTCGGTGAAGACGTGCCACATCGTTTTCTTGAAGTGCAAAAAAAGAGCTTCTTGAAGCGCTTAATGGGAGCCTAAACTGTGAGTATTTTTAGTTACTTTATAAAAGACAAGCCGCCAGCCACTGCCAGTTTAGCCAAGGAACGGCTGCAGATTATCGTTGCCCACGAACGCAGCAAACGCAACCAGCCAGACTATCTGCCACTAATGCAGCAGGAAATTCTCGAAGTTATTCGCAAGTACGTCTCTATCGATATGGATCAGGTGAGCGTACAGTTAGATAATGACGATGACTGTTCAGTGCTAGAGCTAAATGTGACGTTGCCAGGGTGAGGCATTTTTAATCGGTCACTTATTAAAAGGCACCCTACGACAAGTTTGGGTGAAAAAAAGCGAACTAGGTGACTAGCTCGCTTTTTTTATGACTAAAATAAGGTTTTATTTTGGTGGCCAGACTGGGCAGATATAAAATTCATATCGACTGGCTAAGCCTGCATCACTATTTTAAAATTATCGAGTTCAACACGACCCATTTACACTGGAACTTTTATGAAAATTATTGGCTATCAAAAATCTTTGGCTGTCACTGAGGCCGATGCTCTGGTTGATTTCGACGCCCCTAAACCCGTTGCGGTGGGCCGGGACATCTTAGTAAAAATTGAAGCTGTTTCGGTAAACCCCGTCGACACAAAAGTCCGCCGCAGCGTCACTCCCGAAGCGGGTGAACACAAGGTTCTGGGCTGGGATGCGAGCGGTATTATCGAGGCGGTGGGGGAGCAGGTCACTCTGTTTCAACCCGGTGATCGAGTCTGGTACGCCGGCGCGATTAACCGCTCTGGCAGCAACGCTGAATATCATTTGGTGGATGAACGTATTGTCGCCAAAATGCCCGAAACTCTCAGCTTTTCCGAGGCGGCAGCTCTGCCTTTAACCGCGATTACCGCCTGGGAAATATTGTTTGAGCGCTTCGGGCTTAATACCCAATCAACCGGAACACTGTTGATTATTGGCGCCGCCGGTGGTGTCGGCTCGATTATGATTCAGCTGGCTAAAAAGCTTACCCAGCTACAGGTAATAGCCACCGCGTCGCGGCCGGAAACCCGCGACTGGATCGAGCTGATGGGCGCCGATGAGATTATTAATCACCATCAGCCTTTGCCCGATGAATTAAAGCGCATAGGTGCAGAGGGTATTAACTACGTCGCCAGTTTGACCCACACCGGCGAGCATCTGGCCGAGATCGTCGAAGTGATTGCCCCGCAGGGAAAGATGGCAGTGATCGATGATCCCGCTACGCTAGATATTATGCCCTTTAAGCGCAAGAGCGTGTCGGTGCACTGGGAGCTGATGTTTACCCGCTCGCTGTTTGAGACCGTTGACATGATCGAGCAGCACAAGCTGCTAGCGCGAGTGGCGGCCATGGTCGACGAGGGCGAACTGATCTCTACTCGGGTCAGTGACTTTGGCGGTATCAATGCCGCTAATGTAATTAGAGCGCACGCGCTGTTGGAATCGGGCAAGTCGATGGGAAAAATTGTGCTGTCGGGCTTTTAAGGGGGTGCGTTAGTAAATAAAGACGGCGTGCTGGGTATATATCTTAGCCCGCCTTTTTTAATGTTATAGCCAGAGCTTACTGGCCGTCTGCTGGGGCGGTTGTGATAAATATCTAGCTAGTGGCCATATTAGCTATGACTCAGATATACCGGCCACTTCATCTGCGGTTAGCTCGCGACTCTCTCCTTGGATCAATCCCTTATCCAAAGATAAATTACCAATCGAATCTCTATGCAGGGTCACGACCTTATTATCAAATCGGCCAAACATGCGCTTTATTTGATGATAGCGCCCCTCAACTAAAGTCACTTCTGCCGTATGTGGGTCGAGAATTTTCAAGCCTGCGGGTAGCGTGGTGATGTCTTCAAATTTAAAATACATACCGTTTCGAAAGGCATCGATATAGGCGTCGTCTATGGGGTTTTCTAAGCCCACGGTATAGCGCTTGGCCACTTTCCCTTCGGGCGAAGTTAGCTCGCGCGACCAGGCACCGTCGTTACTGAGCAGTAATAATCCGGTGGAATTAAAGTCGAGGCGGCCGACAATATGCAGCTGCTCTTTATAATCAAAGTCGAGCAGGTCGATCACGGTTTTATTTTTATGGTCTCGCGTGGCGCTGACTACCCCTCTGGGTTTATTCAGAATCACGTTGCGGCGTTGGTTTTTTTGAAGCGTTTCCCCGTCGAGAGTGACGTGAGAGAAAACATCAATGACCTGATTGATATCTCTGGCCACAGTACCATCGATAGTGACTCGGCCACGGGCTAATATTTCGCGCACATGGCGGCGGCTGATATTGGCGTTGGCGCGTAAGAATCGATCGAGACGACTGCGGCTAGATTGCATTAATGTAACGTTCTACTTTAGTCTTCTTTTTTTTCGGCCTGAGCCCAAACGCTGTCGCGATGTTTGACCTGTAAGCCTTTCAATAAATTGCGCAGTACTTGATCTTTGCACGGGCGATAGTGCTGGTGATCTGCTTTGCGAAAGAAAGCGCTCAGTTCATGCTTACTAATGCTGAACTGTGCCAGTTCGAGTAAGTCCAACATATCTTCAGAGGTCAGATTAAGCGCAATTTTCAGCTTACGAAAAATAATATTGTTGTTTAGCCGCGCTTCTGGTGGGTGCTGTGGTCCGTCTTTCTTGCCGCGTTTGTCATTAATAAAACCGTTCAAAAAAATTGCTAACTCAGGGTCAGTCATGGCTTTATAGCCTTCAACCTCTTCGTCGGCCTTGAGCCAGGCGCTCACTTCGGCTCGGGTGGCGGTGTGATCGGCCAGGGCAAACAACCCAATCATTTTGGCATCATTAAAGTCGAAGCAGTATCTTAGGCGGCGGAGTACGTCATTATTAGTCATTATTCAGACTCCTCGCCAAATTTAGCTTTTAAGCTCTTCACGAAGGCCCAGCAGACGGCCTCGTGGCACTTTTTATAGTGCTTGTGATCAGGGTTGCGGAAAAAAGCGCTGAGCTCGCGTTTGGTCAGCTCTAGGTCTTCTGTTGCTAACATGGCCAGCACGTCTTCGGCCTGCAAGTTGAAGGCAATTTTGAGCTTGCGGAAGATGATGTTGGGGTTGAGCTCTTCTTCTGGTTTGGCTTGCGGGCCGTCTTTCTTGCCCCGTTTAAAGTTGATAAAACCGTTTAAGAAGGCGGCCAAGTCTGGGTCTGGAATGAATTGGTAGTCAGGTTTATTGTTGTTTTCCAGCCAATTAGCCGCTTGTTCCATAGACACTGGGTGTTCGGCTTGGGCAAAAATAGCGACTATTTGGTCATCACTATAGGCAAAGGTGTTGCGAATGCGGCGGAGTACATCGTTATTGATCATAGCGTGCTCTAAGTCGGAGAGGAGGGCACAGATGCCGCTCAATAGTGGAATTTTACCAGAGATAAGAGCTGCTGGCGTCTATCGACAGCGCACATGCTAGAATTACGTCCATTCATCCCCATATAAAGCTTCGCTGCTGGCGCCCTTTAGTCCCGTCGGTGAGCATATATTATCCAATTGTATTGAGAGACAATTTCATGAACTTTGATGTAACCGCTATCCCCACCAGTATCGACATGTTCCATTGCATTCTTTTTGCCTCGTCATTGGCTTTTTCGGTACTGTATTTAAGTCGCGCTAACAAAGTGGTAGAAAAGCCGGTCGAGGTGATTAAAGAAGTGGAAAAAATTGTTGAAGTGGAAAAGCCGGTTGAAGTCATCGTTGAAAAAGTGGTTGAAAAGATTGTCGAGAAGACTGTCGAGAAAATTATAGAAAAACCCGCTGTGCTAAAAGAAGCCTCCAATGACTCGGCCCTACAGCTGCTAGCTCTGCTGCAACAAGAAAGCCGATTCGTTGATTTTGCCCAGGAAGATCTCACCGGTGTCGCCGATGCCGATATTGGTGCCGCCGCCCGTATTGTTCACTCCGGCAGCCAAAAAGTATTGAGCCACTATTTTGATCTTGCCCCTGTGCGCCGCGAGGAAGAAGAAAGCCGCGTAACCTTGGCCGAAGGCTTTAATGCCGCCGAGGTTCGCTTGACCGGCAATGTTGTTGGCAGCGCGCCTTTCACTGGCACTTTGGTGCATCGCGGTTGGAAAGCGACCGATGTGAAGCTGCCGAAAATTTCAGTTGAACACGACACGTCGATAATCGCGCCAGCCGAGGTAGAGCTTTAA
>CAWVSV010000106.1:0-6456 GCA_963933095.1 uncultured Cellvibrionales bacterium | reverse complement strand
AATCACTATTTCTTATGATTCACTAATGGTGAAATCCCTGACCATTTTTACGGCGACACTATACACTAATCTGGATACACGGTGTTCGACGAGTAAAATACCAACCTGTGGACGCTGCCATCGGTTTTAGCGTAAAGGCCTTACCAGCTACTTCATTGACACTGAGAAATCAGTCATATTTTAGCCATTTAGGACAGCCATCAATTTCAAAAAGAGGTTCAGGTTCAGCGCTAGCGATCAATTTTAGGCGATTGTAGAAGAACAGCGCTGAGCCCGACTAGCCGCTAGCGTTTATCTACCTGAGAGTCCTGCAGTAAAGGTAAAAATCGCCCCTGTTACGCGCAAAAACATCCGTTAAAAACACTCCCTTAACCCTTTTAACCACCACTAAAATTACCAAAGGCAAACATAAGTGTCATTCGAAATGACGTTAAAACCGACTAACTAGGGGGAAATGGCAGATAAGTTACAGCTTGGCGTGAGATTGGGCGCAAGCGGTGCTATTACCGAACTCGATGATACATAGCGCACACTCAATTTCTACTCAGTAACGGTGCAGCCTCATGAGCGGCAATTAAGCCATGAAGTGAGCAAAAATAGTGGCTGAGGTAATAACTTCAGCCTCACTATTTAAATAAAATTTAGCCGTGTAAGGGATGGTGGTAAGTGCCCAAATGAGACCGACAAACAAACACTGTGTACTTTAAAGTTAGCGAATAAAATCATCAGTAAGCTATTTTAAGCGTTCAACGCTTTCGGCCTGCTTAACTGTTTTGGCACCTGAGCGTTCAATCATTTTGACTATGGCCGACTGAACACCCTGATCTTCTCTGGCGTCGGTTTTACAATTAAATCGTTCTTCCATCGCATCGGCACCCTCTTCAGGCAAAAATGATACAACTACTTGTTCTGCTACATCGGTGGTCGCACCAAAATAGGCGATAGATAGTTGAGGGTAACCCTGAAAACCCATTTTTACTTTTTTGGTAATTCTACTTTTTGATTTTTCTAAATTCATGATAATACTCAGTTAAAAATAATGGTAAAAAATATCAAATCAAGCAGATTAAGTTAATCTTTGTGGTTCTACCCACGATACCCCAGCATGCCAAAATTTCAGTCGGCACCACAGTAAACGCCCTAGGTTCAAGAGGTAAGCAGCTGCCCAAGAGTCGGTTTGCGCGCTAGTAAAAGGCTCTGTGCACACAACCCCAACAGACAGCGAAACTACCCAAAGGGCATAAATGCAAGTTTTACATCGCTACATGAATGTAATTGATTAACGCAATATCGGAGCAATGGCCAAGAGCAAAAACCTGTGACTAAACATCACCGCCCTACCATCTGCGACTAAGGTTCTTCACTGCCTCGCAACCAAATATCCGCACCGACTGGGGCTTTGTATTTGTGTTTTTTCTTTTTACCGGTGCCTTCAGGTTTGGCAACCGGCTTGGTGGCGGCAAGGTAGGCTTCTCCGATCTGCTCATCGGCCTCAAAGCCCTCAACTTGCTCGCGCTCAAGTCGGATCTTGTTTTTCTTTTCGATCACACCAAAATGGTGATAATCCTCATAATCAATCAGCGTTATGGCCAAGCCCACCTCGCCCGCGCGACCACTTCGACCAATACGGTGCATATAGTCTGCTGGACTTCTGGGCAAGTTAAAATTGATGACCACGGGCAGTTTTTCGATGTCTAGACCACGAGCGGCAATATCGGTGGCGATTAACACATCAATCTCGCCAGCTTTAAATGCTGCTAACACGCGGGTACGTGCGCCCTGACCTTGATCGCCATGAAACACTTCGGCGCTTATACCGCGCTTACCGAGTTTTTCCGCTAGGTGTTCGCAGTTGTTCTTGGCGTTAACAAAAACCAGGGTTTGTTGCCATTGATGCTGTTTAATGAAGTGCGCTAAAAGGGCTGTTTTTTTGCCCTTCTCAACGGTAAAAACGCGCTGTACCAAGGTGCTAGAATCTGCACTTTGCACTTGTATTTCAACCGGGTCATTGAGTAGTTGTTGAGTTAAAAGCTGAACTTTTTCAGGAAAAGTCGCTGAAAAAAGTAAGGTTTGTTTTTGCTTAGGCAGCAACGCCAACAGGGCCGATAGTTCCTCGGTAAAGCCCAAGCTCAACATGCGATCGGCTTCATCGAGCACTAAGGTTTTAACCTGATCGAGTTTAATGGCGTTACTGGAGATTAAGTCGAGTAAACGCCCAGGGGTTGCTACCAAAATATCGGTGCCGCCACGCAGTGCCAGCATTTGCATATTGGCGGATACGCCCCCGAAAACAGCAACCGTTTTAATCGCGCCGTTTAAGTGCGCCGCATAAGATTTAATACTGTCGGCCACTTGCTTGGCGAGTTCACGGGTAGGCACTAACACCAGCGCAGCAACAAAGTTACCGTTATGGTTTTTTCTCGCCGAGTTGTTTTCACCGCCAGCCTGCTGCAATAATTGCTGCAAAAGCGGCAGAGCAAAGGTGGCGGTTTTACCCGAGCCGGTGTTAGCCCCCGCAATCAAATCACGTCCCGCTAATACACTGGGTATAGCTTGAATTTGAATGGGCGTTGGCTGTTGATAATTCAGCTCTGTGAGTCGAGCGAGTAGCGGCGGTATAAGACCCAGCGCGGTAAAGCTGGCTACAGAAGTGGCCGGTGTAGTGTCGGTGGTCATGAATATAAGAGCTCAAGGCTAAGACAATAGCGGGTATTTTAACGTATTTATGCGTGGTTACGTTAGGCGCCTGAGCAAAAACTCGGTATAGGCAAGCATTCACCTAATCGTTATCACCGCCGTTGTCGTTATCTGACCGTTGCAGACAGCGCCCTCTGGGTTCATCACCTTTATGCAGCACCACACTGGTGTGCAAAAACTCTGCCGCAGCGGCGGAATCCTTTACTTTTTTGGCGCTGCGAGCCAACATTTCTGCTTCAAAAGCCGTTAATACGCTGTCTCTCACTCCCTGCTTACGCCAGTTGGATAATGGCCTGCAACCGCTAGCAACCCCTCGAGCTAAGGCTAACGCATCCAGCAGTGCCTGATTTGCGCCCTGCCCTTTAAACGGGCTCATAGGATGAGCCGCATCACCAATTAAAGTCACTTGCGCGCCTTTTGCTGCCATGTGTAAATGCTCGGGCTCCAGTAGCGCGCGGTCATACACCGGATAACCCGAAACCTGAGCCGCACGCGTCGCCGTTAGAATTTGAGGGATCGGCGAGTGCCACTGACACCGGCGACACGCCTCGTCTTTGAGTGCTTGCGGCCCTTTAGCACTCAATGCTTTCGCCTCGTCCTCTGGCATTGGAAAACTCAGTTGCCACATGATCGAGTCTGAGTCATAAGGCATCATGTAAATTCGTTCATGGCCATTAGCGGTTTGAAATACTGTGGCCGAATCCAACAAAGGGCTCTGCACAATACGACCACAGCCTTGGTCAGTACCTTCGTCCATCCCCGCAAGAAGCATCTCTGCAGTCTGAGTATCGGTAATATTGGCCAAAGGACAAATACCCAAAATCACAATGCAATCTAAATAACGTAAAGGGCTGGCATGTTCGCCAATTAATAGCCTGCGCACCGAGCTACGAATACCATCAGCGCCCACCACTAGATCCGCTTGAGCGCATTTAATATTAGCTGTGTTCGAGCCTTGATTTTTTAGCTCATGCCCTCCTTCATTCTGCTCTTCAACCTGAAAAATCAGTTCAACAGCGCCACTAGCCGAGTCTTTGAAATCAACCAACTGATGCCCCCATTTAACCGCGCTCTGCCCACCCAGCTGTTCAAGCAGCGCTGAGCGCAGCGACTGCCTAGCAATATGAATATTGGTGCGCCTAGAGGACATTTTCGTGTCGAGCGCGCCCCATTTTCTAATGCCCCACTCACCGAGTACTTTGCCATCGGTAGAGTGCACCACGTGTTTGGTTGAAATAACGCCCTCAGCTAAAGAAAGAACACCCAGCCCCTCGATCGCTTTACTCGCCTGCTGCAATGTCAATCCATAGCCCTGAGACCGAGCTTCAAAACCACTATCGCGCTCATACAAAGTAAAAGGAATCTGGCGTTGTAAACACGCCACCGCAAGAGCTACCCCACCTATGCCGCCACCAATAATGGCAATGTGTGGGTAGTTTTTATTATCAGGTGGCAACTGCACAGCAGAACGAACTAAGCCGCTACTATTACAATTTTGGCAAAGTTCGAGATGGCCTTTAGGGGGGACAGGAGCCAAACCGAATTTGGTAGATTCAAACTGTTGCAGCTCGTTTTGGTAGCGACGTTTTAACTTCTTACTGATGCCCTTACTTTTTTTACCGCGCCCCTGACAACGCAGACAGACAGTCCAGTAATTCTGTTTATTACTCACTGACTACGCCATAGCCCGATACTCTCGAATCAAGGTAATAATCTCATGATCACATATAGTATTCGCCAAACGGTCATCAAAAGACTGTCGCTGTGGCAAATACACGCTGAACTTGCGCCGCAAGATGTCTTCAGCCTGTTCGTCAGCATTGGGATCAAATTCTTCTTTAGCAAACACGTGAATCCGCTGCAATAAAAAACTTTTACTCGTCATTTATGATTTTCCAAAACACACAATTATTATTTATCCGCTATAAAAGCAATTTAACCATTACATATATACCGCACAACAAAATAAACAGCTAAATGCAATCACCAAAAATCGATACAGCAGCTCAACCTACCGCAAAACACTGCTAGTAAATTGCATCCTAGCGAGGCCGGCCATAAAGCAGGGGACGGTCTCAGGCATGCTGCCTTTATCGGCATTCGTATTCCTATACATAAAAAAGCGTACACCTATGCATGACTGAATGAGCCGAAAACCAAACAAGCTAGGGAGTAATAAGCTTCCCTTATACTCTATCGCCCATTCATCAAGCTCATATTTGTTCCCGGGAAATTAGTGCGGTCACTATTTATCAATGCAGTTAGTGCGTTTTTTGTACAAACCTCAACCAAACGCAAGATATAGCTACTTATTTTATCAAAAATTTTGGCAACTAGCTGAAAATAAAGGCGTTATTTAACCAATAACCACCACTAGTACTCAGGCACCCAAAAATGATCTGTACCGCTAATTCTGCACACCCCAACAATTTCAACAATTTAGGACAAGCGGCAACAATAATTAAAATAATAATTAAGGACAGGCAGCCTTTAGGAATATCCACACCATGGTTTAAAACTAATCAATCGATCAGGCACTATCTGACTGACTATCATTACTGTATATGCAACCATATGAGTAAATACACAAGTAATACAGAGGTAATACATGACGCAAGCTCATAGCCATCTTATTTCACTCGATGACACCCTACTATCACTGCGTCAGCCGCTGCGTGCGCACAGCCTTTCTATGCGGCAGTGATGGCAAGCAATGCTTCGAGCATCGGCGCGGCTGGGTAGCTCAGCGCATCAGAACACTCGCTGCCACCTTCTCTATAGATGTTGCCGCCTACGCGGTCATGAGCAATCACTATCACTTGGTACTGCGCATCGACAGCGAACAGCCCCAACTGCAGAGCCAAAAAGAAGTAATTGCTCGATGGTTACAGATGTTTAAAGCCCCCGATATTATCAATCGCCACATAAAGTCGGCCCTCACAACAAGCGCCGAACTAAATGTGATCAACTCTATTATCGAGACTTGGCGCGAACCACTCAGCAATATTAGCGGGTTCATAAAGTGTCTAAATAAGTACATTGTTCGTAAAGCCAATAGTGAGGACAATTGTACCGATCAATTCAGTTGCATTTTTTTTGCTCCTGCAAAAAATGCATACATTACTTCCCTGTAAATAAAGCTAGATTCAAATCCCAAGCACTACTCGACCAAACCGCAGTTCTTGCCTGTATGGCCTATGTCGACCTCAATCCGATTCGAGCTCAGATGGCCAAACTCCCGAAACATCAGACTACATCAGCATTAAAGAGAGGTTAGGTATTTCACCCGACGCCACTGAAAACAACGATAAAAAACAACAAATTGATGAACAAATTGACAATAAATTAGCATTGGCACCCCTACTGGCATTTGCCGGTAACGAGCATAAAGACAACAACCCCAAGCACCTGCCATATCATTTAATCGACTACTTCGAGCTAGTCGACTGGACCGGCCGCTGCGTGCGCGATGATAAACGAGGATCCATTCAGACTAACCTACCCAGCATTCTGATTCGACTCGGTCTAGATCAACATCAGTGGCTTAAAGCCGCAATGGGAATAGAATGTGATTTCCACAAAGCCATCAGCCCCGTTAGTGCACTCGAACAATTAGCCGAGACATTTAAACAATACTGGCTTCAAGGTAAACAATCCTGCCTAAATCTTTATCCGCAATAACTCCCCGCGCGACCCAAAAAAACTACTTGGATTCAACATCGAAGTGCATAACTTGAACGGGTAGGAAAGGCGGTCAGT
>CAWVSV010000105.1:0-6551 GCA_963933095.1 uncultured Cellvibrionales bacterium | reverse complement strand
GGTTACTGGTTACTGGTTACTGGTTACTGGTTACTGGTTACTGGTTACTGGTTACTGGTTACCCAGAGCATAAAATTTAATATAGGCAACAGTAAAGCCAATATGGAACTCCATATGGGGGCTCTTTACGCCCCAAAACGACTGTATTTCTAGCTAATTTTATAGGCATAGTTACATCGAATCTGGCACTTCTGTACGTTCCAGAAGTAAACAAAAAACAATTTTAAGCCTCCTAAAAGCCCAGAATTCCTCTCCATACAATAAAAGTAAGCCCAACCTCTCAGCGCAGCTTAATTGGCAGCGCTAGATAGTCGCGTTAACAGTAGCTGAAGTAACGAATTTTGGTCCTTGTCATTACACTCAATAGTAATATCCGCATAACGCTGGTACAGAGCTCGACGCTCTAAAAATAAATTCTCGAAGGACTGATCGTGCCGCCGCGCAATACCGCGCTGATCATAGTTGTGAATACGCGCTCTAAGTTCTGTTAAACCGACATCGAGGAACACCACCGGCCCCAAGCTGCACAGATGCTGCATACCTTTAACCGAATAAACGACGCTACCACCGGTGGCTATAATGTGATTGTCATATTGCGCTGCCAACAACACAGCCTCTTCTATTGCGCGCAACTTCAAATAACCGCTCTCATCGAGAATGTCTTGCAAAGTTGCGCCCTCGCGAAGCTGAATTAGCAAGTCGGTATCGACAAAGTCTTTGGCTAGCTCTTTTGCCAACAGCAAGCCAATAGTGCTTTTACCGGCGCCCGGCATGCCCACTAAAATGACACTGCAGGTCATATTATGCCTCGCTCTTTTCGTTAAAATGTATCGCCAGCCATACGGTCTGAACCTGCTTTGAAGTGCTCAGAACACGGTGACGGCAGCGAGCAGGAATATGCAGAAATGAGCCCTGTTGCAATGTTACGCATTGCATCTGCCCCGCCACCTCCAGTTCCAGCTGAGCGCACCCCTGCAACAGCAATATCCACTCGGATTGTTCTTGATCGTAGAAAAGCCGCTCTTTTGAGCTTTGCCCTGCAGACACTATGCGCTCGATGCGCAAGCCCGGCCGCGCTAGCAGTTCAGTGAATACCTCGCCCGTCTGAGCATTCGGCAGATCGAGAAGTAAATTGTGCGACTGCTCACCCATCTTATTGAGTCCAAAGAAAGTGGCTGCGACCAGCGCGAGGCACTCGGAAGGTTTCAATAGCGCCACGCTGTTGCAAAGTCACATACATACTGCGGCCGTCGACGCCGCCAAAAGCGACATTAGTGGGAAACTTGCCCACAAGCTTCACTTGACGAATAACATCCCCCTTTGGCGAGAGCATATCAACACGACCGGCACCGTAACGGGCGACAAACAGGTTACCTTGGCTGTCGCAGCGCATACCGTCTAAACCAAAGTCATGATATTGGTGAAACAGGCGTTTATTACTAATGCCGCCGCGTACGTCTAGGTCGTACACCCAAATGCGCCGTTGGACGCTTTCGTTAACATATAAAAGACGCTCATCGGGACTAATCTCTATACCGTTGGTAGTACCCATACTAGACTCGAGCAAGGTAGTTTGCCCATCGAGATCGATACGCCAAAGTTGGCCGCTATTAGCGCTCCAATTAGGATCACTGGCGTAAATAATACCACTGGCGGCGATTGCCAAGTCATTAGGCTGATGCATGCGCGCATCGTGGGCATAAATCTCAACCCTCTGACTAGCCGGATCAATTTTCAAAACATTGTGACCGGCATAATCCGCAACAAACATCTCGCCCTCGGCATTAAAGCGAATACCATTACCAATACTGCCTTCGGGCAGCTGTAATAATTTAGCACTCTGGCTTTTGTGATTACCCTGTACTCGAACCACGCCAATAGTCCCCTCGCGGCGATAATTTACAGCATAAAGATTACCGCGCTGATCCACGGCGGGACCTTCGATACCCTGAGTAAAAACGCCATCTGATACAAGGTCTTGCAGCACAAAATTAGCACTTTGCGGCTGTGTCACAGTAACGCGATAATTGCTAGTTTTAGGGATGGAGGGTTCAATAACAGAGGTACAAGCCGGTAACAATATGACGGCTAATAATAGAGTCGGTATATTTAAATTCATGCGGTAACATCCAGCCCAAGTTTGATAATGCTATTATGCCGTGATATGCCAAAATCGGCCAGCCAGCGCATATTTAATGCCTTCATTTATGAATCCGTGAGGATTACACCCTCTGTTGTACACGACTGCAGCCAAGTCCACATAGCCACTTATGGTGACTTAGTAGCTAAGTCTGCAAAAACATACAAGATAATAAACACTTAATTTTTTATCACTAAAATAAAAAAATTTTCAATTCAAACACTACTAAATAACTATTTTTTAAATATATTTACAGCGGCTTTTTATTACATTAACTTATTAAAACAAAAAAGCCCCACCGGTTTATCGGCGAGGCTTTTTTAGGCAAAGACATCTGGCTTAATCGATCAAACCATATTCATCTTTTAATACAGCAATAATTTCGGCTTTTGGGTTGTTCGATAACTGCAACTTTTCACCAATAATCTTTTCGGCAATACCCACATAGGTTTTAGATATTGCCATCAATACATCGACCGGTAACTGATTGTCACGGGCCAAAACTTGACGTTCCAGCATACGCTCTTTGTTGAGTAAAATGTCGGGGTCAGGAAAGTGGTTTAACAGCAGCTGACGAAAACCTTCTTTTGAATTCTCGACTATCTTACCCTCGCGATAACTCGGGCCATCCCAGATACGAGAAGAATCTGGAGTACCCACTTCATCCATATAAATCAGCTTTTCAACACCGCTTTTATCGGTGACAAAACCGAATTCAAATTTGGTATCGACAAACACTTGATCGACCTCCGCCAGCGCTTTACTTATTACAGTAAAACCTTCTTTCAGTAGACGTTCGTAAGTATCAACATCAGCACTGTCGCGAAAACCAAAAGCCTGATAATTGTCGACGATGTTGGCACGAGTGATATTAACGTCGTCCGCTTCCGGTACCTTAGGTATCCCTTTAAGAATACCTTTGGTCGAGGGTGTTACTAACAGCTGGTCAAGAGACTGGTCTTTTTGTAGCTCTTCGGGCAATTGTATGCCACAAAATTCACGCTCTCCCTTCTCATAAGCTCGCCACATAGAGCCGGTAATATACTGCCGACAAATGGCTTCAATCATTACCGGTTTGGCTTTTTGCACAATCCACACAAACGGATGAGGAATATCAAGAATATGACTGTCGGCCAAGCCTTGCTCGCGAAACAAGTCAAACCAGTGGTTCGATATCGCATTCAGCGCAGCGCCCTTGCCAGGCACCCCCAACAAGCCACCCTCGCCCTGCCAGACACAGTCAAAGGCCGAAATTCGATCGCTAATCACCATAATTGCCAAAGGCGCATCGGGTGCAACATCGTAGCCTTTGTCGACAATCAAACGACGGCTATCGGCTTCGGTGAGCCAGTATACAGAACGAACTTTACCGCTGTGAACAGGCTTATCTGTGCGAATAGGCAGATCATTGTTAACGGCGAGAACCTTCTCGGCAAAAGAAGAACTGGTGGGAGCGTCGGCGAGTGTCATATTGTGAGTTCCAATCTATCGGGCACATAGCTAAATACTGCATTCTAACAGATAGCAGTTTATGGATCCTACAGGTATCGCGATGAGTCTTTTAGGGCAGTGCCTGCCATTACAATGCGTGCAACAAGCACCCTTGGTTATTACAATGCTAAAGCATCACTATATTTTATCCCTTATTCGATATATTGCCTCAGATAAATGGCTGAAACTTCGAGGATTAGACTCAGGCGGATAGGCAAATTCTGCTATAATCTACAACCAATTTTAGAACTCGGTGTGATAACTCAACATGTTTAACTGCGACGCCCTGCAACAACTCAAACAAGACATGCATTCTAGTAAAGAGATCGTCCAAGGATTGGTGCGCGGCACCAGCAAACGCTTCGGCTTTGTGGTTCTGGACGATGGCCGCGAGGCTTTTCTTAACCCCGATGAAATGCAACGAGTATTTCCCGGCGATCGAGTTGAAGTGAGCCTAAGCACCAATGAGCAAGACAAATTAGAGGCGACACTGGAAACACTCATCGACTCTGATCTGGATGAATTCGTCGGCCGCTATATCGTGCGCGGCAAAGGCCACTTTGTTGAACCCGATGTACAGGGCTTTAACCGCTGGATTTTTCTCGCCCCCAAAGATCGCCTAGACGCACTCAGCGGCGACTATATTCGCGTGCGTATAATGCGCCACCCATTCAAATGCGAAGGCAAGGCACAAGCCAAAGTATTAACGCGTATTGGCCGCGATGAAGACATTGCCATCGAAGCAAAATACACCGTCGACAAGTTTCAGTTACCGTTTACCTTTGGCGAGAAGGCCAAGAAACAAGCCAGCGAACTAGAAGGCGAATGTTTTAGTGCCCGAGACTCACGCCGCGATTTAACCGCTATACCATTTGTTACCATCGATGCAGAATCCACTTTAGATATGGACGATGCGCTTTATGCCGAAGTCAGCTCAGAGGGCGGTTGGAAACTACTGGTCGCCATCGCCGACCCCAGCTCCGAAATTAAATTTGGCAGCGCCTTAGAACTGGCTGCACGCGATCGCGTCAACAGTGTCTACCTACCCGGCAATACCATCACCATGCTGCCAAAGGAACTCTCTCACCAAACCTTCTCGCTAGTAGCGGCAAAAGCCCGTCCAGTGCTAATTTGCGAGATAAATATTGCCGACGATGGCGCCATTAACCATTTCAAATTTTTTGAAGCGCTGATTCAGTCTAGGCAGAAATTAAGCTATACCGGTGTTGCCGCTCTGCTCGATCAACAACACGACACAACCTATATAAATGAAGGGGTCGAAGTCGATGCAGAGACCGCAACGTCACTGCAGATACTGTCAGAGCTATCCTATGCCCGCACCCGCTATCGCCAAGATCATTCTCTGGTAATGGAAGACCGCCCCGACTATTACCCAATTCTGAGTGATAAGCGCAAAATCGAGCGCATCGAAAAATGCGAGCGCACTGTCGCCCATGCGCTAGTAGAGGAGTCTATGCTGGCCACCAATGCCTGCGCCGGTGATTTTTTTGCACAAAACCCAGGTAATGGTATATTTTCCACTCATGCTGGCTTTAAGGTTGAGCGCTTAGATGAGGTCAAATCACTGCTTAAAGATGACCGCCCAGAACTAGCGGCTGAGTTAGATTTAAACACGCTCGACACACTGCAAAGTTACCAAAAACTTATCTCTGGTTTACAGCGAAGCAACGCCAACTGCGTGGTACTTGCCACCTTAAAACGCACCCTGCAACCGGGTAAGCTGAGTATGGAAGCAAAGCCACATATGGGCTTGGGGCTCACCCACTACGCCACCATTACCTCGCCTATTCGACGCTATAACGACCTTTACAATCATCAAGCAATTAAAAATATTCTTAATGGTGACACCGCTCAAATTCTGCCTGATGGCAGCATTGAAAAACTTCAACAACAAATAACGGCTGGCCGCCAAGCCTGCCGTCAAATGGAACGCTGGCTCTACTGCCAGTTTATGCAGCAGCATGTCGGTAAGATATTCAGCGGCACCGTCTCGCTAGTCACAAGTGCCGGACTCGGTATTGTACTGGCAGATTTTGGCATTCAAGGATTTTGCTACTTGGCAGCCGACAGAAACAATCGCCCCAAAGTAGACTCGCGCCGTATGAAGCTCAGCTACAATCAACAAGATTATTATTTAGAACAAGAAGTAGAAGTGCTAGTTGAGTCGGTCGATATCGATGCGCGCAAAATTAACTTGGCATTTATCACAGCGACCAGGGCACTCTAATGACTAAATATTTGGTCCTATGTGCAAGCGGTCTATTAATGGTCGCTTGCGCGAGCAAACCCGCGCCCAATACTTTTTCACCTGATAGTTACGGTAAAGTTGTGCGCAGTGAAAAAATAGCATTAGGCTTGCCAATTCACTCTCCTGCCGCAAAATATCCTAGCTGGCAGTTAGCAAAACGCCAAAATGGCTGGGTACTGTTGGAATACACTATCCTCACTAATGGTCGCACCCATAACGTACATGTGGTCGATTCCAGCCCCACTAAGATTTTTGACCAGAGCGCGATCGATGCCGTACAACAGTATCGGTATCAGCCCATTCAACAGGATGGTCATGTTATTTCAGTCGACCAAGTGCGCAGCAAAATCACGTTCGACGCGCTTTAATGGATTAACTGAACATGGCCCAGTCAGACGCAAAAAAACTACAGCTAAAACATCAACAGCTGATTCATGCAGAGCAGTGCAAAGTGGTCTCACACGTGCAGCGTAATGAGCGCAACAGTGACTGGATTGTGCACACAGTAATGATTGAGGGCTGGAATGTACCGTTTAAATTTAAACGGCAAGGCAACTACCAAGACCTCAAAGGCGCGCGGGTGAATATCACCTATTATCCAGAAACTGAAAGTGTAGCGGGGCTGGATTTTGAGACCATGAAAGTCGTACG
>CAWVSV010000104.1:0-6577 GCA_963933095.1 uncultured Cellvibrionales bacterium | reverse complement strand
TGCCCATTGTTTGATGACACCACTACGCGATCGCCGCGGCCTCCGCGAATGAGGGCCTGACGGGGTATGTGCGGCAGATTACTGGCCGCAGCGGCGGTAATAACAAGCGCAGCAAACATGTTAGGTTTTAAGCGCGCATCGCGGTTATCGATGACCACCCGCACTTTTGCTGTGCGTGTTTTGCTGTCTAATTCAGGGTAGAGATAGTCGACTCTGCCCAGCCATTCATCGCCGGGTCGGGCATTTACCTTAATACTGACCTGCTGACCCTTTGCCAAACCGGCCATCTGCCGCTCGAACACCTCGGCAATTACCCACACAGAGTCTATATTGCCCACCGCCATTATTTCGCTGGCAGGTACGACAAACATACCGTGACGCACATGCAAAGCACTGACAAAGCCATCGGTACTGGCATAGTAGGCTACAAATTGTTCTACTTTTTGACTGCGCACCAAACGGTTAATTTGTTGTCGACTGATACCCAGCGCTTGCAGTCGAGCTTTAGCGGCAAGCTGCAACGCACGACTATTGTTTTTAATCAGTGATAAGTAATCCTCTTGGGCGTTCACTAATTCTGGCGAGAAGAAGTCAAATAGCTTCTGCCCTGCTTTGACTCTGTCGCCCTCGCTGGAAACATAAAGTTTCTCTATCCAGCCCTCAGCGCGGACATGAATATGATGCAGGCGGTCTTCATCGAATTGCACAAAACCCACCGTGTCGATCGGCACTTGCAGCCTATCAACAGAGACTAATTCGGTGCGCACGCCGAGGTTATTCTCTACCGTGGGACTTATACGTACGCCTCCTGCCGGCTCAGCTATATCGGGTTCTTGGGCATAGACAGGCTGTAAATCCATTCCCATCGGCGATTTGCCCGGCTGATCACGACGGTAATTGTCATCCATAGGTGCAACCCAGTAGAGCGGGGTTTTCTCTGCTTGGTCTGTAACTCCATCCAATTCGGGATACACCGGCACCAGATCCATACCCATTGGCGATTTACCAGGCTGGTCGCGTCGATAGCTGGCATCCATGGGCGCAACCCAATAGAGCGGGGCTTTTTCCATTTTATCTGTAGCCACTTCTAATTCGGGATACACCGGTACTAGATCCATACCCATTGGCGATTTACCAGGCTGGTCGCGTCGATAGCTAGCGTCCATCGGCGCAACCCAGTAAAGCGGCTCAAGTGCGACATCGGATTGCTGATTGGATAGGTAAAGATGAGCATAAAAGCCCGCCGCAAAAGCCAAGCCTGTAATTGCCAAGCTAGTGATTGATATTGCAGCAACAGAACTTTTTTTACTCATAACACTTCACACATAAATTAGAGGCAACATTAATAACAATGGGCACAGAGCACTGCAGCAGATGGAACGGCAGGCAGTATTGGGTAAGCAATTTGAACGCCCATTGTTAAATGTATTGGGGATAAATCGCTTAGCGAAGGCTACGCAGGTATACGTGACCGCACGGCCTTAACCGCAACGGACATTAGCCAAAAGTATACGAATAATGAGTATCGGCACTCATCGACCAGCACAGGCGTCATCAGCGCCCTGCGATGAGCGTGCTGAGTTTTGTTGATAGCCATTATCATAGATTTCATCTTCATCCATTACCTTACAATAATAGCTCCTCCCCTAGGGTCAAGGTCAAGAATCGCGCTCTAAACGATGGGATAATAGCGTTTCGACACTGTTGTTTAGACTTCTATTGTCCGCACAACCTTGGCTGGCACACCGGCGACCAATACTCCTGCGGCAACATCTTTATTGACCACTGCACCCGCGGCTATTACCGCGTTATCACCAATACTGACTCCTGGCAAAATTTGTGCCCCCATACCCACCCAAACATTATTGCCGAGGGTCACAGGCTTGGCGACCTCAAGCCCTTGCTGGCGTCGTTCAGCATTTAAAGGATGAGACACTGTGGCAATGTTCACCCCCGGCCCCAGCAACACATTATCGCCAAAGGTCACCGCGGCAGCATCTAAAATGACTACACCGTGATTGGCATAAAAATTTTCACCCGTGGATATGTTGTAGCCATAATCGCAATTAAAGGGCGGTTCCAGCCAGGGATTTTTCGATTGTTTAAAGAGGCCGAATAACAGCTTACTGCGGGCGCTAATATCTTTCGGCCCAAGTTGATTAAACTCATGACAAATAGATTTAGCCTGCAGGCGCTCGCGACGCAACTCTTTAGTATTAGCGTTGTAC
The DNA here is from genome assembly GCA_963933095.1 of uncultured Cellvibrionales bacterium. GTDB lineage: Bacteria > Pseudomonadota > Gammaproteobacteria > Pseudomonadales > Cellvibrionaceae > UBA1124. The sequence continues at coordinate 4,349 of CAWVSV010000104.1, read as the reverse complement.
TCAAGCCCCTGCTGGCGCCTGTCTTTTTCAGTTAAGGACATAATTTTGGCTCGACAAATAAACGACCGGCATGATGAATAATTAATACCTACTACTCTCGCGATAGAGCCCTTTATCAAACTGGGCTGTAACCGCTAGTTGATACACAACTCAATTACATGTTTCCAGCTCTGTGGCTAACATAATACCCTGCGTGAATACCGCCAGCATTGTCCATTCAATGGAACAAATGTATATCACTCGTATTTTTGACTATGGGCCTATATAACGCACTGCATTGAAACTATTTAATTAATTATATAAAGGCAATGCGCCCACCCAAGACTCCACTTTATTACTGACAACTAGGTTACCCCAAAAAAGATAACCATTGAAAACACCCATAAATAGGTTAGTGTTAGCAGACTAATTTACTGGTTTTAATTTTTTGCTTTCGTTGACACCGAAAAAAACAGATCTGTCAATCTATTCTTAGGAATCTATTGATTAGAAAAATATTGTGCAACGGTAGATGTGAAGGCTGATTAATTCGTATTTTCCGATTAAAAGGAGACGTTATGAAAATTAATAAGCTAGAAAAGTATTTTGAAGTTGAAAAAGTCATATTTCATAGTCTTGATGTAGCACTCTACAGTGTAAGTGCGCTCATTGAGGGTGATGAGTTCATAATTCATGACAAAAAAGGCAAACCGCTAAAAAGTCACAACTTACTTAGTTTACAAAAACAGTTAAAGAATGTGAAAGCTAAAAAACAAGTTTTACGACATATGAGCGCTTACGATGAAATGATAGGCGGACCGGTAAAAACATCCAATATGCTAGAAGTACCGCTGGGTGATAATAAATTGTATTGAGTAATAACACTCAATCTATCTATCTATCTATCTATCCGTTTATTGTAGTCATAGACACAAAATACCTGCTGATTGGCGGCTTACTTTTCATGTTTTATTACATCTTGCAGCCAAGTTTGAAGCCAATATACATGTTGTTTTGAAACAGTATTATCACCAAAGAAGCTAAATGCCGAGCAGATCATATAGCTAAAATGACCACTTAAGCTGTTATGGTGTTAGCTTTGTGTCTACTGGGTACCCCTTCATTATGACAAAGCCTTTTTCATCTTCAGAAAAGACCCTCGTCACGGCTTTTAATGAGTTTGCACAATTAGCCGATTGCTCTTTGATGGCGACTTTAAACCCCGACCCTGAAGCCACCACTGATGGCGATGATCATCGGGCTCGTCCGGTAAACTCAGGGCATTTTGTGCCCGTAACGCCAACACCAATCGCTGAACCACAGTATGTAGCCCACAGCCATGCGCTATTTAGCGAGCTGGGCTTAAGTGATGATCTAGCACAGCAGGCGCCGTTCATCAAACTATTTTCGGGCGATATGTCGGTTGCCAGCGCGCCATTGCAAAAGTTCGGTTGGGCCACCGGTTATGCGCTGTCCATTTACGGCACCGAATACATTCAACAGTGTCCATTTGGTACCGGCAATGGCTATGGCGATGGGCGCGCCATCTCTGTTTTTGAAGGGGTGCTCAGCGGCCAACGGGTAGAAATGCAGTTAAAAGGCGGCGGACCCACGCCCTATTGTCGCGGCGCCGATGGGCGCGCTGTATTACGCTCCAGCGTGCGCGAATTTTTAGTTCAAGAACATATGCATGCTCTGGGCGTATCGACTTCTCGCGCCCTAACGCTGTATGTTTCTAAATCGGAAACCGTGACTCGCCCTTGGTATTCCGAGACATCTCAAACTGCTGACCCCGACATTATGACGGAAAATCTGGTGGCCATTGCTACGCGGGTCGCCCCTTCTTTTTTACGAGTCGGCCAGATCGAGCTATTTGCTCGGCGCACTCGCAATAAAGCTCATAAGGGTGCGCTGGAAGAATTACGCATGATCGTGTGTCATTTGATTGAACGCGAATACAAAGATCAAATCGATAAAAACCTGTGTTTTGAAGAGCAAGTGATTGAGCTTGCGAGATTATTTCGCCAGCGTCTCACAGCGCTGGTGGGGCATTGGCTGCGTGTGGGTTATTGCCAAGGTAACTTTAACAGCGACAATTGCGCCGCTGGCGGTTTTACTCTTGACTATGGTCCCTTTGGATTTTGTGAAATCTTTGATAGCGAATTTCAACCTTGGACCGGTGGCGGCCAGCATTTTTCTTTTTTTAATCAACCAACCGCCGCAGAAGCCAATTTCCATATGTTTTGCACGGCCCTGCGCCCGCTTCTTGAACAAAACACTCAGGCGTTAGAGCAACTCGACGAAATACGCCAAGGATTTCCTCAGGTCATGCACAGGCAATTGGAAAGTGTATGGGCAAGTAAACTGGGCTTAAGCCAATTTAATCTTGAATTGTATGAACAATGGTTTGAGTTGATGAGTCGGTCAGAGGTCGATTACACGATCTTTTTTCGTGAGTTGTCACACCTTCCAGAGCATACTGCCGCGCTGAAAAAAAGTTTTTATAGCAATATTTCTCAACCGCTAAATCAAGATTGGCAAGCGTGGTTAAACCGTTGGCGCGCTCTTATTACTGCTGATGGTCGTCAACTGGCTGCTATAGGTCAACACATGAAACAGGTGAATCCAAAGTATACTTGGCGCGAGTGGTTGATTGTGCCAGCCTACCAACAGGCAGCCCAAGGAGATTACACTCTGATTAAAGAGCTGCAAAATGTTTTGGGTCAACCCTATGCTGAGCAATCGCAAGAGATAGAAAATAAATACTATCAACTTAAACCCAAAGAGTTTTTGCACACTGGCGGCATTTCGCATTACAGCTGCTCATCCTGAGGCAACAAAATGGTTTCACTCAATAGCACAGCGCTGGTTGAGTGAACCGTTTTATAGTGCACAGTGCTAGATACCTTAACCGCTTAGCCTTGTAAATACTTGGCCGCCTGTTTGGCAAAATAAGTCAATATACCATCGGCGCCAGCGCGCTTAAACGCCAGTAATGACTCTATAATTACCGCATCTGAGCAATAGCCTTTTTCAATGGCGGCCATGTGCATGGCGTATTCACCGCTGACTTGATAAGCAAATGTTGGCACTGCGAACTCTTGTTTAATACGATAAATAACATCTAAATAAGGCATACCTGGTTTAACAATCACCATGTCCGCACCCTCATTAATATCCATACAAACTTCGTGTAACGCTTCATTGCTATTGGCTGGGTCCATCTGATAATTAAATTTATCCGTTTTACCTAGGTTGACTGCAGAGCCTACTGCATCTCGAAAGGGGCCATAATAGTTAGACGCATATTTGGCTGAGTAGGCCATTATTTGAGTGTTGATAAAACCTTTACCGTCGAGCTGCTGACGAATAGCTGCTACCCGGCCATCCATCATATCCGATGGCGCTATCACGTCGGCACCGGCTTGGGCACACACTTGAGCCTGTAAACACAAGGCAGTAACAGTTTCATCATTTAATACATAGCCATCAACATTAATGATACCGTCTTGGCCATGACGGGTATAAGGATCTAGTGCTGCGTCGCAGATCAAACCCATTGCTGGAAATTTTTCTTTTAACCGGCGAACCACGCGGGGAATCAACCCATCGGGATTATAAGCTTCTTCGCCGTGTGCCGTTTTCTTTGCTGGGTCAATATTAGGAAACAGCGCAATGGCTGGAATTCCCAGTTGTAAACACTCCTCAACTTCACACTCCAGCTCATCCAGGCTTAGCCGAAATTGGCCGGGCATAGCGTTGATCGGTTGGCGAATATTTTGACCTTCGACAACAAACAGAGGATAAATAAAATCACATGAAGATAGAGTATTCTCACAGACTAGGCGACGTGAAAATTCAGAAAATCGATTTCGCCGCAAGCGTGTTGCAGGAAATTCACGAGGCATAAACACACCTATAAATAGAGTAAGCTAAAATAATAAATATCGAGCTAGCAAGGGCTATCTCCCCCATGCTTTAAATTCCAGCCCGTCAATATTATCTATAGCGATCGTTCGGCCTAGAGATTGGACAATTTCAATACAGCCTTTGAGGTCAGCCGCTTTAGTGAATGAGCCCTTGCGGTCATTAATAGGCAGATCGACCGATAACTGGCCCTCTTCTGCCACCATAAATTGCAGCATGACATCATTGCCATCAATGAGTCCCACAAAGTTATCCTCGTCCTTAAGCCGAGTCTTTAAACACTCAATAATCTTTGCCAAGCTTGCCGGTTTAGCCTCATCAGAGCGAATATGATGATCTTCGTTATAATCAGTGAAAAATAATTTTAATGACATAGATCCAATACCTTAAATCGTCGGTGTGATTAAATTAAAAAGTTTCATTTGCTGCATACAGCCAAGCAA
>CAWVSV010000103.1:0-6579 GCA_963933095.1 uncultured Cellvibrionales bacterium | reverse complement strand
CGACACCAAATATTCGAACTTGATACAAATAGAATCGAGAAGTACTCCCAATCCTTCTTTATAAAACCTTCTCAATTATTACGTCTATATGAAACTCGCTGTTATAAACAGTATCTACTATGTTCGGTTCCCTAATTTAAGCCGCCCATCACTAAAAAACTGCACCGCCTGCGGGCGTTTCTTACCGATTAAAATCGGACCGTCGTCAAAGAATAAAAAGTTTTTCCAAGCCCGCTGAAATACCGCCCAACGCGTCTCGATGACATGTTCGGCATCAAAGCAAAAATACACCAGTGTCTCAGGCTGCCAATCGATGAACGCCTGTAATTCAGCCGGCAAATCCATATCTTCGCGTTCCCATACGGTCTGCCAATCAGCACTATCACACCAGCTAGACTCCTTAACGGGCCAGTCATTTTTATCGAAGCTTTCTACACCAACGGCTTCTGCACTAATGTAAGTGCGCCAAATATCACCCGCCATCTGCGCCCCTAGGGGTTTAATTGCCGCTAAATCATCATCACTTAACGGTAGGTCTTGATGTCGAAAAACCCAGCCGTTTTTATAATCCTTTAATTCTATGTATTTCATATTTTATCACCATGGCTACGTAGTGGCGGCAAAGTTTCCATATCCCAGCGCGGAGTCACGGTTAAAGCCAGACCGTCACTCTGACCGGCAACAAGCCGCTGAGCGCCGGCATAGGCAATCATTGCACCATTGTCTGTGCAGTACTCTGGTCGAGCGTAGCGCACCTTGGCATCAAATTTACCCAGCGCCGCCTCTAGACCTTCACGCAAGCGCGCATTAGCTGACACACCGCCGGCAATAACGAGGGTTTTAAGATCTTCTTGCTGCAGGGCACGACGGCATTTAATCACCAGCGTGGCGACTACAGCCTCTTCAAAAGCACAGGCAATATCGGCGCAGGTTTGATCGTCGGGCAAACCATCGGCCTCGGCAAATTTTGCCACAGTATTTAAAGTAAAGGTTTTCAAGCCACTAAAACTAAAATCAAGGCCGGGGCGGTCAGTCATAGGGCGCGGAAACTTAAAACGGTTTCTATCACCTCGCTTGGCCAGTTCGGCAATACGCGGGCCGCCAGGGTAATCTAGATCAAGCATCTTGGCGGCCTTATCGAAGGCCTCACCGGCAGCATCATCTAAGGATTCACCCAGTAGTTTGTACTCGCCGATAGCATCCACCCGCACCAACTGAGTGTGGCCGCCGCTCACTAACAACGCAACAAAAGGAAAGGCGGGGGGATTGGCTTCAAGCATCGGTGCCAACAAGTGCCCCTCCATGTGATGAACGCCTACCGCTGGCACCTGCCATGCGTACGCCAGCGATCGCCCCACAGCGGCACCCACCATTAAAGCACCCACTAAACCCGGGCCTGAGGTATAAGCAATACCGTCAATTTGGTCAGCCGTAAGGCCCGCCTCATCCATCACCTGCTGAATCAGCGGCAAGGCTTTGCGCACATGGTCGCGGGAAGCCAGTTCGGGCACTACGCCGCCGTATTCAGCGTGAACCTCCACTTGCGAGTAGAGCGCATCCGCGAGCAGACCCTGCTCGGTGTCATAAATGGCAACGCCAGTTTCATCACAAGACGTCTCTAAACCTAAAATCCGCATAGTTCTATCCGCATAGTTTCATAGCCTCTTTAACCGGTTGCTGAATGTCAGTGCATTCAATAACCTATTATCGCTAACATAGCTGCAAGTCGCGCATAATAATGCCACCCTGCCCTAAGAGCCAGTTTTGCCGGTCTTTTTGCAAGCCTTCGCACTCTTTTAGGTACTGTATTGATCGTATGGTGTAAATACACAGTTGCAGCTGGCAGACGAAATGTATAAAATCTGCACCCCTGTTTTGTAGGAATTACTCTCTTCGGTGAAAACCGTGTGATTAAGGCCACATCGAAATTCGACGAGTTTTGAAAATATACGAACATTGAGTTCAGACACACTTATTTGGAATTAAGACATGCCATCAGTAAAGCTTAAAGAAAACGAACCTTTCGATATCGCTCTGCGTCGCTTCAAGCGCTCTTGCGAAAAAGCCGGCGTATTGGCTGAAGTACGTCGTCGCGAGCACTACGAGAAACCAACCTCAGTTCGCAAGCGTCAAGCGGCGGCTGCCGTGAAGCGTCACGCCAAGAAAGTTCAGCGTGAAACTAAAAAGTTCGTACGTCTGTACTAATAGCTTCCAGCTACTAGTCTGAACTCCCGACCGGCGGCGCGAAAGCGTTACGCCGGTTTTGGACGTTTTGCTGCAAGATAATTTCCGCTTAAGAATAACTTTTAAAAGGACACACCTCATGGCCTCAGCAATCCAAGCCACTATTAAGGTCGCAATGAAGGCCGCTATGCGAGCTAAAGCAAAAGCGCGCCTCGGGGTGATTCGTATGATTCAGGCAGAGTTCAAGCGTATTGAAGTTGATGAGCGTATCGAGCTAGACGATGCCCGCGTATTGGCCGTGCTCGACAAAATGAGTAAGCAGCGCCGCGACTCAGAAACACAGTACCGAGACGCCGATCGCGCCGACCTGGCCGACATCGAAGCCTTTGAACTCACTGTTATTGCCGATTTTCTGCCTGCCGCACTGACCGATGATGAAATATCCGCACTCATCGACGAAGCTGTTGCCGCGACTGGCGCCAGCAGCATGCAAGACATGGGCAAGGTTATGGGCATTCTCAAACCACAAACCCAGGGTCGGGCAGATATGGGCGCCATCAGCAAGCTGATTAAAGCCAAACTGGGCTAAACCAAGCCCATCTTATCCTCCTTTGGCAGCGTAACGGTCGAAGAGGTGGCAACGCGCAAGCTTCGCTCAAATGCGGAGTTGACACTGTGTAAATAAGCAATTTGAGCGGAGTTTGCAACGCCGCATCACCGAGTGCAATAGTTACAAATGGCCGGTTTAATCCCACAATCGTTTATTGATGATTTACTCGACCGAGTCGATATAGTCGAACTGGTCGACGGTCGCGTAAAACTTAAGAAGACCGGCAAAAATTACAGTGCCTGCTGTCCATTCCACGACGAAAAAACTCCGTCTTTTACTGTCAGTCCTGAAAAACAGTTTTATCACTGCTTTGGTTGCGGGGCCAGCGGCAACGCCATCGGCTTCGTAATGGAATACGATCGCACTGGGTTCATCGAGGCGGTTGAGCACTTGGCGCATCGCGCCGGCTTGCAAGTCCCAAAGCTTGAGCGCAACCCCGCACAAGAACAGCGCGACCGCGCCCGCAACAGTATTTACACCCTCTTAGAAAAAGCCGATGTTTTTTATCAACAGCAATTGCGCCAACACAACACTCGCGAACAGGCAGTCAACTACTTAAAAGGTCGCGGTCTAGACGGCAGTATTGCCCGCGACTTTGGCATCGGCTACGCACCGCCAGGCTGGGACAATTTACTGCAATCATTAGGCGAGAAGCCTGAGCAACGTCAGTTGCTAATCGACGGCGGCATGCTAGTAGACCGCAAAGGCGAAAATGGCGACAAAGACAAACTCTATGACCGCTTTCGCCACCGCATACAATTTCCTATACGCGATATTCGCGGACGCGTCATCGGCTTTGGCGGACGCGTATTAGGAGATGACAAACCCAAATATCTTAACTCACCGGAGACACCCGTCTTTTCCAAAGGTCGCGAACTCTACGGCCTGTATGAAGCGCGTCAATTTTACCGACAATTGCCGCGTCTACTGGTGGTCGAAGGCTATATGGATGTGGTCAGCCTAGCTCAGTTCGGCATTCGCTACAGCGTCGCCACTCTTGGTACAGCCTGTGGCGAAGACCATCTCAACCGCGCCTTTCGCCACACCACCGAAGTGGTGTTCTGCTTCGACGGCGACAATGCCGGCCGCGCAGCCGCCAGACGCGCCTTAGAAAACAGCCTGCCCGCCATGAGTGATGGCCGCCAAGTGAAGTTTTTATTCCTACCCGACGGCGAAGACCCCGATACACTGGTGCGGCAGGTAGGCGCAGAAAAATTTGAAAACATGGTCGCACTGGCGGTGCCACTGGAAGACTTTTTGTTTGACGCCTGCGCCACCGACATAGACCCTCAGTCACTCGAGGGCCGTGCCCGCATTAGCAAGCTCGCCGCGCCAATGCTCGATAAACTGCCGACAGGCATTTTTAAAGAGCTAATGTTCGACAAACTCGCCAGCCGCACCGGCGTTAACCGCGCGATACTAGATGAACTGATAGTGCAGGCGCCCAAGGCAATGCCTAAAGTAGTGTCCACAACCCGCAAAATCGAGAGCACCACTGCGGCTCAGACCCACGACCAACACACCGAGACAACTACACAGGGTCTTGCAGAGAACCCCACAGATTACAATCTTGACTACTATGACGACTACGCACCAAATAACGATTATGCAAATGGCCCAGCAGACAGCGAGTATCACCCCGCTCACACTAATACCGCCGCACCTAGCCAGACACAGAATAACTACCTAGTACCGCCCGCACGCAAAGCAATCGCACTACTGCTAAGCGAACCAGCCCTCGCTGCCAAGTGCAATGACTACAGCGATCTCTACCCCAATTGGCAAGAATCCGAAAATAACGATTTGAAGTTGCTCGGGCACTTACTGACGCTGCTGGGACAGCGTCCTCACTACAAACTATCCCATCTCATTAGCTACTGGCGCGGCGCCTACGGCGAAACCGAAATGCAGCAGCTCAGCGACATCGCCAGCTCAGATCTCGTGCAAGCCACTCTGCGCATGAGCAAGCGCGACACAGACGACCCAGAACAAACCCGCCAATACGATTTACCAACCGCACTGCTCGACACCCTTGCCAGCCTAAAAAAGCATGACAAAGAAAAACAGAGTCAAGCCTCACTGCAAAAACTCAAGCAAAGCGACTTTGCCTCACTTAGCTTAGACGAACACCGCCAGCTGGTAGAGCAGGCCCTACAAAACAAAAAACGCCATTAATACAGCCGCAACACTCACTGAAGACACTTTTTTCTACGTAATTACAATATAAGGCTTGTATTCCTAGAACCAGACACCATATATCGTCTATAATTTCTTGTTTCCATTTGTCCGCTTGTCACAGGTTTCGAATGTCAGATCAAACCCAAAAACAGTCTCGAATCAAAGAGTTAATCGCATTAGGCAAAGAACAGGGCTACCTGACTTATACCGAGGTTAACGACCACCTGCCGCAGGATATCTCCGACCCAGACCAAGTCGAAGACATTATCCAGATGATCAATGACATGGGCATCAAAGTGTTTGAAAAAGCACCCGACGCCGATGATCTATTGACCGAAGGCGATTCTTCCGCCGATGATATTGCAGCCGCTGAAGCGGCGGCTGCCCTTGCCGCAGTAGAGACCGAAGCCGGTCGAACTACCGACCCAGTACGCATGTACATGCGTGAAATGGGCACCGTAGAGCTACTGACCCGCGAAGGCGAAATCGTTATTGCCAAACGCATCGAGGAAGGGACTCGCGAGCTAATGCACGCTATGACCTACTGGCCACAGTGCGTCGAAAAATATATTGCAGAATTCGATCTGGTCGCCGCCGAAGAGCGCCGCATGCCGGACGTTATTGCCGGCTGGCTCAACCCGACCGACCACGTTCCGTCCGCGCAACAGCAAGCTGAAGAAGCTCAGCGCCGCGAGGAGAACAACGAACCGGAAGAAGAAAAGCATCCGGGTGGTATCGATCCAGAAGAAGCTGCCGAGCGCGTTAAGAATCTTCGTGCCCAGATGGAAATAACCTCTGCGGCTATTGAAAAAGACGGCTGGGAAAGTAAGTCTGCACAGACAGAAGTTTGCGCTCTGGGCGACTTATTTAAGTACTTCAAGTTGCCACCGCGTCAATTTGACCCGCTATATAATGTTACTCGCAGCTATCTTGATCGCGTGCGTAAAGAAGAGCGCACCATCATGAATTTGTGCGTGCGCTACGCCAAAATGCCACGTAAAAACTTTATTAAAGAATTCCCCGGCAACGAAACTAACCCCGAGTGGATTGCCGATATAGTTGCTAAAAATCGCCCCTACTCCGAAGGCTTGAGCAATCAAGAAGTGGACATCATGCGTTCACAGCGGAAGCTGGGACGCATCGAAAAAGAAACTAAACTAAAACTGGCCGCCATTAAAGATATTAACCGTCGCATGTCGATCGGTGAAGCGCGCGCTCGCCGCGCCAAGAAAGAAATGGTAGAAGCTAACCTGCGTCTAGTTATCTCTATCGCCAAAAAGTACACCAACCGCGGCCTGCAGTTCCTCGACTTGATCCAGGAAGGCAACATCGGCCTGATGAAAGCGGTCGACAAATTTGAATACCGTCGCGGCTACAAGTTCTCGACCTACGCCACTTGGTGGATTCGTCAGGCCATTACCCGCTCTATTGCCGACCAAGCGCGCACCATTCGTATCCCAGTGCACATGATTGAGACAATTAACAAACTCAATCGTGTTTCTCGACAAATGCTACAGGAAATGGGTCGCGAGCCCACGCCAGAAGAACTCGGCGAGCGCATGGAAATGCCAGAAGACAAGGTTCGCCGTGTTCTGAAAATCGCCAAG
>CAWVSV010000102.1:0-6618 GCA_963933095.1 uncultured Cellvibrionales bacterium | reverse complement strand
CAATGATCTCATTTAATATCGGCCGCTTTGAGATCAAGACACCGCTCATTCTTGCTCTACTGAACAGATCGGTAGACACCGATGAGGTTAGCAATGATCTCATTTAATATCGGCCGCTTTGAGATCAAGACACCGCTCATTCTTGCACCGATGGCCGGCATTACTGACCAACCCTTTCGTCAGCTCTGTCGCGACATGGGCGCCGGTCTTGTAGTTTCGGAAATGGTTACCTCTGACCCCAGCCTTTGGAACAGCCGAAAATCTCAGACTAGACTCAACCACACTGGTGAGCCAGAACCCCGATCGATTCAGATTGCCGGTGGTGACCCCGTGATGATGGCTGAGGCCGCGCGCTTAAATGCTGAGCGCGGCGCACAAATTATCGATATCAATATGGGCTGCCCGGCAAAAAAGGTATGTAAAAAAGCGGCGGGCTCTGCATTACTTAAGGACGAGCCATTAGTTAAGGCCATTCTCAATGCTGTTGTTAGTGCTGTGGACATCCCGGTGACACTAAAAATCCGTACCGGCTGGGATACAAACAACAGGAATGCTCTCAATATTGCTCGTATAGCCGAAGATGCAGGTATTTCTGCTCTGGCCGTGCACGGGCGAACCCGCGCTTGTGCTTTCAAAGGCGCCGCCGAATACGACACTATTGCACACGTGGTAGATGCTGTTGATATTCCAGTGTTTGCCAACGGCGACATCAATACGCCCCAGCAAGCCAAGCACGTATTCGCACAAACTGGTGCCGCCGCCGTTATGATTGGCCGCGCCGCTCAGGGTCGTCCCTGGATTTTTCGGGAAATTGCTCACTATTTAACAACTGGTGAGCTATTACCCAACCCCGCCCTGACTGAAGTTAGGGATATTCTCTGCTCGCACCTCACTCACCTGCACCAATTTTATGGTGAGTTTCTAGGGCCAAGAATCGCTCGCAAACATGTGGGCTGGTACCTCAAGACTCTCGGTTCAAACGAGTGGTGTGCATCATATCGCAGTAATTTTAATAAAATTGAGCTTGCTCAAGATCAACATGCCAGCGTTCAAGGGCTATTTGAACGACTGATAAAACTAGAGGACATAGCGGCATGAACACAGCGGAAACTTTTATGGCAGAAGTGCCAGTTGAAATGGCTCCAACCCCTGTTGAGGCTTTTACCGGCATCAATCCTAACCAGTCATTGCGCGACTGCGTTGAACAGGCCATGGACAATTTCTTTAAGCACCTCGACGGCGCTCAAGTCAGTGAAGTGTACGATATGGTAATGGCCGAAGTTGAAGCGCCAATGCTAGAGATCGTCATGAAGTACACCCGTCACAATCAGACTAAAGCCGCCCATGTGCTTGGCCTGAATCGCGGTACTTTGCGTAAAAAACTGAAGCAGTATGGCCTGCTTTAATTCTTTACCGGTGCACTACCTTAGGGGTGAATAATAATTCACCCCCTTTGGCGTTTTAAACCCTTTATCTTTTACCACCCGTTTAGGAAATCCATCAACTCATGTCTCAAGACCTAGTCCAGATCAAACGCGCCTTAATCAGCGTATCCGACAAAACCGGTATCGTTGATTTTGCCAAAGCCTTAAGCGCCCAGGGCGTCGAAATTCTCTCTACTGGTGGCACTTATAAGCTTCTATGCGAGAACAACGTTGCTGCGATTGAAGTGTCCGACTACACCGGCTTCCCTGAGATGATGGATGGCCGTGTTAAGACCCTGCATCCGAAAATTCACGGCGGCATACTCGCCCGTCGCGGTATTGACGACGCGGTAATGGCGGAGCACGGCATTGACCCTATCGATATGGTTGTAGTTAACCTGTACCCGTTCGAGCAAACTGTCGCTAAAGACGGCTGCAGTATGGAAGACGCTGTTGAGAATATCGACATTGGCGGCCCCACGATGGTTCGCGCTTGCGCTAAAAACCATGCGTTCACTAATATAGTGGTTAAAGCATCAGACTACAGCGCCATTTTAGAAGAGATGGCCGCCAACAACGGCGCCACCACGTTTAAATCTCGCTTTAATTTGGCCATCAAAGCCTACGAGCAGACCGCCGCCTATGACGGCGCCATCGCCAACTACTTCGGCAAGATGGTTGAAGGTGGCACTGAAAATTTCCCGCGCACTTTCAATGCTCAATTTCAACAGGTTGGCGAGTTGCGTTACGGCGAAAACTCACACCAGAAGAGCGCTTTTTATATCGAACAGAACCCCGCCGCTGGCACTATCGCTACCGCAACTCAGTTGCAGGGTAAAGAGCTATCCTACAACAATATCGCCGACACCGACGCTGCGTTAGAAACCGTTAAGCAGTTTGACGAGCCTACCTGCGTTATCGTTAAACACGCTAACCCCTGTGGCGTTGCTACCGCAGACAACATAACTGCGGCCTACGAGCGCGCATTTGCCACCGACCCGGAATCTTCTTTCGGCGGCATAATTGCCTTTAACCGCGAGCTTGATGCTAAAACGGCACAAGCGATTGTCGACAAGCAATTTGTCGAGGTGATTATTGCCCCGACCATCACAGCTGCAGCGGTAGAGATTGTTAAAGCTAAAAAGAACGTGCGTCTGCTGGCCTGCGGCCAGGGGAATGCGGCCGCTCAAGGCTTCGACTTTAAGCGCGTTAATGGCGGTTTGCTAGTACAGGACCGTGACACCGCGATGGTTGAGCAGAGCGATCTGAAAGTCGTCACTAAGCGTGTACCGACTGACGCAGAGCTGCGCGACCTGATGTGCTCTTGGAAAATTGCCAAAATGGTTAAGTCTAACGCCATTGTTTACGTTAAAGACGGCGCCACCATCGGTGTTGGTGCCGGCCAAATGAGCCGTATCAACTCTGCGCGCATCGCCGGCATTAAAGCTCAACACGCAGGCCTTGAAGTACCGGGTTCGGTCATGGCATCCGATGCCTTCTTCCCATTCCGTGACGGTTTGGAAGCGGCGGCGGCAGCCGGCATCAAGGCGGTAATTCAGCCGGGTGGCTCTATGCGCGATGAGGAAGTAATTGCGGCAGCGGATGAACATGGCATAGCCATGGTCTTCACCGGCATGCGCCACTTCCGCCACTAAGATTTAAAAAGTGCGTCTTTTGTCCGATAGCTTCGTCAGCGCTGTGCTTATGTTCAGGATGAACGGTATGTCACGATTGCATGGATGCAAAGGAGTGACCGAGAGTGTGGCAGATTTTTGCTCCTGCAAAATCTGCACTTCCGCCATCCGTGGCGGTCGTACACTCCCGCCCTGTGCGCAGTGCTTCCTCGCTCTCGAACAAAAGCCACTACTTTTTCAAAACCTTAGATAGATTCTTTAAAGGAGCGACTTGTCGTTCCTTTTTCGTATCTGATCAAACAGATTGAGAGATAAAAAATGAACGTATTAATAATTGGTAGTGGCGGCCGTGAGCACGCCCTAGGTTGGAAAGCGGCGCAGAGCGCTGGCGTTGAAAAAGTATTTATTGCCCCGGGTAATGCCGGTACTGCGCTGGAAACGGGCCTTGAGAATATCGCTATCGGTGTATCTGATTTCGAGCAACTGGCGCAGTTTGCTGCGGATAACAATGTCGGTATGACTATTGTTGGCCCTGAAGTACCCCTAGTTGACGGTGTTGTCGATTTCTTTCAAAGCAAAAACTTGAAGTGCTTTGGCCCATCTAAGGGGGCCGCACAACTTGAAGGTTCCAAGTCTTTCACCAAAGACTTTTTGGCCCGCCACAAGATTCCTACCGGCAGTTACGGCAACTTCACCGAGGTTAAACCCGCTCTAGCTTACCTGCGCGAACACGGTGCACCGATTGTCGTTAAGGCCGACGGATTGGCCGCGGGTAAAGGCGTCATAGTTGCAGAGACTCTTGAGCAAGCCGAAAATGCGGTAACCGATATGCTTGCTGGCAATGCCTTTGGCGAAGCCGGCTGTCGCGTAGTGATCGAAGAGTTTCTTGAAGGCGAAGAAGCCAGTTTTATTGTTATGGTAGACGGCAAAAACATCTTGCCGATGGCCACCAGCCAAGACCACAAACGCGTTGGCGATGGCGATACCGGCCCAAATACCGGTGGCATGGGTGCCTACTCTCCGGCCCCAGTAGTAACGCCAGAAATTCACGATCGCATTATGGCTGAGGTGATCCGTCCCACCGTTGACGGGATGGCTGCCGAGGGCAATGACTACACCGGCTTCTTGTACGCTGGCCTGATGATAGATGCCGACGGCACGCCCAAGGTTATCGAATACAACTGCCGCTTTGGCGACCCTGAAACCCAGCCAATCATGTTGCGCATGCAAAGCGATTTGGTCGCTCTGTGCGACGCCGCGCTAGAAGGCAAGCTGGACCAGTGCGAGACCTCGTGGGATTCTCGTGCTGCCATTGGTGTTGTTTTGGCCGCTGGCGGCTACCCTGCAGACTACAACAAAGGTGATGTGATCTCTGGCTTGCCGACGGAGTCAAGTTCCGACGAGAAAGTCTTTCACGCTGGCACTGCTGAGAAGGATGGCAAAGTTGTGACCAACGGCGGCCGCGTTTTGTGCGCCACCGCCCTTGGCAACACCGTGCTCGAAGCGCAACAAAAGGCCGTGGCCTTAGCCAAGCAGATTAGCTGGGACGGTGTATTCACTCGCTCAGACATCGGCTACCGCGCTATTGCTCGTGAGCAAGGTCAGAGCTAAAATATTTGGTAATGTTAAGTGTTTTTAAAAAGGCAGCCTCAGTTTTCTGGGGTCGCCTTTTTTGTATGTATCGAGGGTTGAAGTAAAAGT
The DNA here is from genome assembly GCA_963933095.1 of uncultured Cellvibrionales bacterium. Lineage (GTDB taxonomy): Bacteria > Pseudomonadota > Gammaproteobacteria > Pseudomonadales > Cellvibrionaceae > UBA1124. The sequence continues at coordinate 1,859 of CAWVSV010000102.1, read as the reverse complement.
AAGGATGCTTATTCACAGGTTTTTGCTCCATGCAAAACCTGCATGTCCACCCTCCATGGCGGTCCGCCCTAGCATCGTTGGTGCTATGCTTATGTTCAGGATAAACGGTATGCCGTGATTGCACGGGATGCAAAGGAACGGTCGTTCGGTTTGCTACAGGAATGTAGTTATGTCGCGATTGCATGGGTGCAATAGAGCGACCACATATGAATATATGCTCGGCAACTGCTCCTGCATTGCTCTACCTCCTGCATACGTGCAGTCGTCCCTCGCTGCGCGCCCGATCTTATTACGAGAAGTCCTCACTAGGACGCAATCCACTGCGTGGACGCGGCAACTGCTCCTGCGTCGCATAGTTGCGCCTACTTTCGGTGCTCTAGCTCCTGAGTCCATTCAGTCGAGCACTTTTTACCTTGGTGCCCTATCGTTTCACCGCACCTTGAACTGATATATTACCAAGCTTTAATACCGCACAATTAATTTACTCCCCCTGCAGCATAAACCGTCTCAAATCCTGTTCTTGACGCATCACGTGGAGAATAAAAATTCGATCGGTTTCAATTTTATAAAAAACCCTACATGGACTGACGATAAGTTCTCGGGTGTTTAGACTGTTTAGATTTTTTAACTCTAGCGGTACACGACCTGACTCGGGGAATTGCTCCAGCCGCTCTACTGTAGAAAATACGTTTTGCACCATTTTTTGAGCGGCAGGAAAATGGCTCAGTGCAATGTACTCTGCGATGGCATTAAGGTCACTAAGAGCAGGCTCCGTCCAAATAATTTCGGCCACTTCTATTTTAGCCACTTTTGCATTTTATCCATTGCGGCTTTATTGGATATGATCTTACCCTCTCGAATAGCTTGTTCACCGCGAGCAACACCTTCTAAAATTTGCATCCGGCGTTGCATCAGCTCAAAGTCATCCACATCCACTAAATAAGCCGACGGCTGACCATGCTCGGTGATCAATATGGGCTCTTTCGATACATGAAGATCCGACAAAATTCTTGTCGCCTGACGTTTAAGGTTTGTTACTAGCTCGACTCTCATATCATCCGCCCTCAAAAAGTATCACTATAGTAGCACTCCGGATTAAACCACGATAGCGACTGATTACACAAAAAAGGGCCGCCACACCAATGTGCAGCCACCCTTTTAATTAAGTTATCTATATGGTCTCAGCCGCTAAACTGAGTCCGAATAAATAACTACACCTTCAACCAAGTCTCAACTAGCACCGGAGCCAGCTGATCCTGAACGTCCTGTGGCGTCACCGCACCCGCACCCGCTTGAGCATCGAAGGCGGCCATGGCATTCACCAGTTGATCCACTTTTTCTGCGGCCAAAGTGGCATCGGTGGTGGCAATAGAGTCAACTTGATAGCCGGTATTGCTAAACCAGTTATTCACCTGCACCCGATCATCGGTGCCGATCACATCCTCCATCAGGTTATTGCCATCGCGGCTAAACCAAAGCTCATCACTAGTGATATCAGCGAAGTTGACTGTGTCATTACTGGTTGCGGCCGTATCGTAATTGCTGACACGGTCCGAAGCTGCCGCTAAAGCGACAGGTGTCGCTGAGCCATGACATCGAAGTCACTGCGGCATACGGCCATCATGGATGATGACAGTACATAATTACAGGCACTTAACTTATTCGGGCAATGCTGGAGCAATTTGCCGAGGAGCGGTTTTCTCTCCCTTCATCCTGAATATAAAGGCCCCGCGGGCACTGCTAGCAGGGCCTTTGTATTTCCGCTACTATCAATTATAAAATACGCGAACAACGTGATAAATCCCTAATAATAAGATCGAGATTACTATGCAGGATGCATTTTTCGGTAGTGCCTACGG
>CAWVSV010000101.1:0-7040 GCA_963933095.1 uncultured Cellvibrionales bacterium | reverse complement strand
TCCTGAACATCGCCATTCCTGTACATCCATGCACTCATGGCATACCGTTCGTCCTGAACATAAAAAGCCACCCTAAGGTGGCTTTTATTTATGCTGGAGTTTTTGCTTTGGCCTTCGCGGGCTTAGACTCTACAACCTCGGGTTCACCGAGTAACTCGGCTCGCACGCGCGCCTCGAGTTCACTGGCAATATCGGGGTTTTCCGCCAAAAATTTCAGTACATTGTTTTTACCTTGACCTATTTTATCACCCTTGTAACTGTACCAAGAACCTGCTTTGTCGGCGAAGCCCAGCGATACTGCGGCGTCTAAGACTTCACCCATGCGGTTAATACCCTTGCCGTAAAGTATCTGAAATTCAGCCTGTTTAAATGGCGGCGCCACCTTATTTTTAACCACTTTAACGCGAGTTTCATTACCAATAACTTCGTCGCCATCTTTTACTGCACCAATGCGGCGAATATCGAGGCGCACTGAAGAATAAAACTTTAACGCATTACCACCAGTGGTGGTTTCAGGATTGCCGAACATTACACCAATTTTCATACGAATCTGGTTAATAAAAATGGCCAAGACATTGGCATTTTTAATATTACCGGTCATCTTACGCAGCGCCTGCGACATCAAACGCGCTTGCAAACCCACGTGGTGGTCACCCATTTCGCCTTCAATTTCAGCCTTAGGCGTTAGTGCTGCAACCGAGTCGATCACCAGCACATCAATGGCACCAGAGCGAACCAGCATATCGGCCACTTCCAGTGCCTGCTCACCAGTATCTGGCTGAGATACAATTAAATCGTCGACATTAACGCCCAGCTTGCCCGCATAGATTGGATCCAGTGCGTGCTCTGCATCAATAAAAGCACAGGTATCACCTTTGCGCTGAGCTTCGGCTATAACCTGCAGGGTCAAAGTGGTTTTACCGGAGGATTCCGGCCCGTAGATTTCACAAATACGGCCCTTAGGCAGGCCGCCTATACCAAGCGCAACATCCAAGCCCAGCGAACCTGTGGAAATCGCAGGAATCTGCTGCAGCTCTTTGTCGCCCATACGCATCACAGTACCCTTACCGAACTGACGTTCAATTTGGCTCATGGCGGCATCGAGTGCTTTTTGTTTATTCGCGTCCATTGGTGACCTCAAAATTCGTTGCGCCCAAACGGGCTTACTGTGTATGCGATTAGAATAAAGCCCATGAACTGGGTTTTAAACTCAAGATGAAATAATCATAGGACATAACCACTGTATGATCAAACAGTATTTGTAGATTTATACAGTGGTTTTAGATTTACTGATAATCCATAAAAAAAAACTAATCATAGCTTGCTTTCAATAGCAGAATTTAAATTTTATAAATCTGCTATTAATAGGTCATTTTAACGGGCTTTGACGCTTAAGTCAGTAGCCCTTTTTCTGTAGCGAAAGGCCCTTTTAGCTTACAATGCGCGAGCAGAATTTGACCAACTTAGCCCAGCCTCGAGAATCGCCTCATTATGCCCAGCGTCAAGCCAGCCCCGAAGAAAAAAACCGCCACAGCAACTGTCGTTCACACCCCGATGATGCAGCAGTGGATAAAAATTAAGGCCGATCACCCAAACGAGCTGGTGTTCTATCGTATGGGTGATTTTTACGAGCTGTTTCACGATGACGCCAAGAAGGCGGCTGACATGCTGGATATAACTCTGACCGCGCGCGGCAAGACCGGCAACAACCCTATCCCTATGTGTGGCATTCCGTACCACTCCGCCGATGGCTATTTGGCCAAGCTGGTGAAGTTGGGAGAATCGGTGGCCTTGTGCGAGCAGATTGGCGACCCCGCCACGAGCAAAGGCCCGGTAGAGCGCAAGGTGGTGCGTGTGGTGACGCCCGGCACTATTAGCGATGAAGCCCTGCTGGACGAGCGCCGCGACAACTTACTGGTGGCAATCAGTGAAGAGCCATGCAGCGAAAGTGAAACCACTTATGGCATTGCCTGCCTTGATATTGGCAGCGGTCGTTTTTGGGTACTAGAAGTCGTTGGACTCGATGCCGCTCTCGGCGAATTGCAGCGCCTGTGTCCCGCTGAACTTTTGGTCAGTGAAGACTTGGTCTGTTCTGACATTACTGAAAACCGCAAAGGCCTGCGCCGCCGTGGCTCTTGGGAATTTGATCAGCATACTTGCGAGCGCTTACTAACCCAACAATTTGGCACCCAAGATCTATCGGGCTTTGGCTGTGATCACCTGCACACTGCCATTGCCGCCGCAGGCTGCTTGCTAAGCTACACTCAGGAGACACAGCGCACTGATTTGCCCCATATTCGCAGTTTGGCCGTAGAAAACCGCGACGATGCCGTCGCTATGGATGCCGCCACGCGGCGCAACTTAGAAATAGACACCAACCTTTCTGGCGGTGACGACAACACTTTATTTTCGGTACTCAACCATGCCGCGACCACCATGGGCAGCCGCCTGCTGCGACGCTGGTTAAACCGGCCACTGCGTAATATCGAGATTCTCAATCAGCGTCAGGCGGCTATCACTGAATTACAACAGAACTACCGCTTTGAACCCGTTCACGGAATTCTCAAGCGCGTAGGTGATATGGAGCGTATTCTCGGCCGTTTAGCCCTGCGATCCAGTAGACCGCGCGATTTATCGCGCCTGTACCAATCATTGGCCACCTATCCAGAACTACAGGTAGAACTGAAAATTTTACAGGCGCCAAGACTCCAACAGGTCGCCACTCAAATTGGTGAGTTTCCTGATTTTGTCCAGCTGCTGGAATGCGCCATTATTGACAACCCGCCGGTGGTCATTCGCGACGGTGGTGTGATAAAAGATGGCTACGATGCAGAGCTGGATGAACTACGCAATATCAGCACTAATGCTGGTCAATACCTCATTGATTTAGAGAACCGTGAACGCGAGCGCACCGGTATCGCGACCCTTAAGGTTGGCTACAACCGTGTACATGGCTACTTTATCGAAATTAGCCGCGGCCAATCTGAGAAAGCCCCGGTGGATTATATTCGCCGTCAAACATTAAAAAATGCCGAGCGCTTTATCACCCCAGAACTAAAAGAATTTGAAGACAAGGCATTGTCGGCCAAGAGCCGCGCCCTAACCCGAGAGAAAGCACTTTATGAGGCTCTGCTGGAAACCCTGCACGGGAAACTGTTTGAACTACAAAGCTCGGCCGCTGCAGTATCGGAGCTGGATGTATTGTCAACACTGACCGAGCGCGCCGACAGCCTCGGTTTCTGTCGCCCAAAACTGAATTTACAGGTGGGTATCGACATCAATAAAGGCCGCCACCCGGTTGTTGAGCAGGTATTAGATGGGGCCTTTGTCCCCAACGATGTTAATTTTTCCGATGACCGACGCATGCTCATTATTACCGGTCCTAATATGGGGGGTAAATCTACCTATATGCGTCAAACAGCACTGATTACCCTGCTCGCTCATATCGGTAGTTTTATTCCTGCCGAACGCGCAACTATTGGCCTGGTTGATCGTATCTTTACCCGGATCGGCTCTTCCGATGATCTGGCTGGTGGGCGCTCAACCTTTATGGTGGAAATGACCGAAACCGCCAATATTCTCAACAATGCCACTGCTAAAAGCTTGGTACTAATGGATGAAATTGGCCGCGGCACCAGCACATTCGATGGCCTATCACTGGCCTGGGCCTGCGCCGTGCATTTGGCCGAAAAAGTTCGCGCCTTTAGCCTATTTGCCACTCATTACTTTGAAGTAACCAGTCTCGCCGATGACATTAGCAGCGTCAGCAATGTGCACTTGGCAGCGACCGAACACAACGACAACATCGTGTTCTTGCACAATATTAAAGAGGGCGCTGCTAGCCAAAGCTATGGCATTCAAGTAGCTAAACTAGCCGGTATACCCGACTCGGTATTAATTCAAGCACGCGAGCAGTTGCGCATGCTCGAAAACGGTGAACACCCGCAAGTCGCGAGCAATAATAACAACGCTATTACGAGCACCGCAGGAGTTATAGAAACCAAAACAGCGGCTAGCACTGACACAAGTGACAGTCCTTTCCAAAGCGACTTCTTTGCCGCGCCTAATCATCCAGCAGTCGAATTATTGGATAATATTGATCCCGACGAGCTGACACCTAGACAAGCTCAAGAGCTCCTTTATCGACTAAAGTTACTAGCTAGCAAATAGTAATAATTCTCACTAGCGCTAAATGAGCAATTAAGCAAGAAAAAACACCAGCCCAAGCACGAAAAAACTGTTAGAATCGCGGCCTAATTTTAGACCGGCTATAGAATGGAGCCTTGAGATGACCTTTGTTGTTGGCGAAAACTGCATTAAGTGCAAACACACCGATTGTGTTGAAGTATGCCCTGTAGACTGTTTTTATGAAGGACCTAATTTTTTAGTCATTCACCCAGACGAGTGCATCGACTGCGCCCTATGTGAACCAGAGTGCCCTGCCGATGCTATTTTCTCAGAAGACGAGCTGCCAGAAGGCCAAGAAGTTTTCATGGACCTGAACGCCGAGCTAGCTGAAGTATGGCCGGTGATTACCGAGATGAAAGATGCACCGGCGGACGCTGAAGAGTGGGACGGTAAGCCTAACAAGCTGGAGCTCTTGGAACGCTAAACATTAGCGCTTCGAACTCTTCAAAAAAGCCGACCACTCTCTAATTAAGTGTGATCGGTTTTTTTATGCCCATCAGAAGCCACGGCCACTCTCAGGCTTCTCTGGACATTCACCGAGATACGTTCATCCACTGCGCCCTGCAGAGTGCCGGGTCAAAATCATCAACTATGAAAAAGCCAAGAAAAGATATAGACAGAAAAATTTGAGCCCTCGAAGGTTAAAAAAAATGGCTCAACCTAAAGGTCAAACCATTTTTTAACCGCTAATTGTCCGCTATATTATTCACGGCCAAACAACGACTCGCTACTCAAACCCTGCTTTTCCAAAATATCGCGCAGACGCTTTAGAGCTTCTACCTGAATTTGGCGCACGCGCTCTCTAGTCAAACCAATTTCACGGCCCACCTCCTCCAGTGTGCTGGTCTCATGACCACGCAAACCAAAGCGACGAGCGACAACTTCGCGCTGTTTTTCCGATAAATCCTCTAGCCAAGAATTAATACCCGCACTCAAATCGCTGTCCTGTAACAGTGCCGCAGGATCCGATACATGCTGATCAGCAATAGTGTCCACAAGAGTTTTATCTGATGATGGTCCAACTGGCGAATCAACCGAGGCTACCCGTTCATTTAAACCCAGCACGCGCACTACGTCTTTTACCGGCTTGTCGAGCATTGCGGCTATGTCATCGGGAGTAGGCTCGTGATCGAGCTTCTGCGTCAACTGACGAGCTGCACGCAGGTACACATTTAATTCTTTTACCACGTGAATCGGCAGACGAATGGTGCGAGTCTGATTCATGATGCCCCGCTCGATAGTTTGACGAATCCACCAAGTAGCATAGGTTGAAAAACGAAAACCGCGTTCTGGATCAAACTTCTCTACCGCGCGAATGAGGCCGAGATTACCCTCTTCAATAAGGTCGAGCAATGCCAGGCCGCGATTGACATAACGGCGGGCAATTTTAACCACTAAGCGCAAGTTAGATTCGATCATACGCTTACGAGAGGCCTCACAGCCTTTAAGAGATTTTCGAGAGAAAAAAACCTCCTCTTCGGCGCTGAGTAAAGGCGAGAAACCGATTTCGTTTAAATAAAGCTGAGTGGCATCTAAACTTTTACTGGTTTTGTCTTCCAGCTTAGAAATAGGGGCTAGTTTAGTTCGCGATGTGGACTTGCGTTTAACCGCAACTTTCGGACTTTTTTTGGCGCCTGAACTAACATTAACCTCATTCGATGCCATTTCAGATATCACATCGCGTGCGGCCTCACCTGCTACTTTAAGTGCTTCGGTGTAGGTCTCTGTTTCCCTGCTTGGTACTGCCATAAGATCAGCCTTATCTACTACAACTTTAACTCATCTAGAGCCAACGTTTAAAACGCCCGCCAACTCTAATCCCTTAATACAAGTTACAAATAGCGTTTAACTTTAATGCTTCACTTGATTACCTCGGTCCACTATCTCCTCGGAAGATATTTAAGTGGATCCACAGGTTTGCCATCCCGGCGTATCTCAAAATGGAGCATATTTTTATCGGTGCCACTTGAACCGATTTCGGCAATTTTTTGCCCAGCTTTAACAACCTGATCTTCTTTTACGAAAAGGCGATTATTGTGGGCATAAGCGCTGAGATAGTCTTCATTGTGTTTAACAATCACCAGCTTGCCGTAACCCCGCAACCCATCTCCAGAATAAACAACCCTTCCAGGGGCTGCGGTGATTACAGATTCCCCCTTTTTGCCGCCGATATCAATGCCCTTGTTAACGACCGATCCTTGTGAATATTTCTTAATTAGTGGCCCAGCACTGGGCCAGCGCCAACTGAAACTTGTGCTATAACCCACCTTTGATGACGTTTTTTTGACAATTTTCGCTTTCTTTTTTGAGCGAGAACGGGAACTTACTTTAGCTCTAGAGGTTGATTTTTTAACGCTCACCGACTTTGTCGGCGATTTTCTAAGGGATTTCTTGCTCGCCTTTAAACTGAGCGTCTGACCGGGATAAATAGTATACGGCGAGGAAATTCTATTGCGCTTAGCTAGGCTCTTGTAATCAAGGCCATAACGCCAGGCAATAGCAAATAGGGTCTCACCGCCGGCGACACGATGACTAGATAGAGATGTACTGGGGGGCTGGTTACGCTCGTTAACTGGAACATAGCGATGACTTGAACAGGCAGAAAGCAACAGAGCGACGATCAATATATTGATCACACGAAGATTACTTAACGCCTTAAAGTTCAAGCCCATATCCATTTGGCAGCCCAACAAAAGTGATCAATATACACTCAAAAAAAAAAATTTTAATGAGATTTGGTGCTTAGCGTGAATAACTTATGACAAAACACTCTAAAAGAGTAGACAGAATAACGAACAAAACGCTATCGGATCACAGAATTTCAATCATTATGGCGTCTAATATATTATTTA
>CAWVSV010000100.1:0-7064 GCA_963933095.1 uncultured Cellvibrionales bacterium | reverse complement strand
TGCTTAAAAAACAGCGCCAACTCGGCGATGTTGGCGCCTTTAATAATTTTGTAAAATACTGAATTTTTGCCATAAAAAAACCCGCGCCCTTATCAAGGACGCGGGTTTTTAACTCGCTACATTTAAACTCTAATGCACGAGAGACCAGCCCGATGGCTTAGATGGCATGGTCAATATTTTTTGTTGCTTACCTAAGTTATCACTAAGGGCAAGTTTAACCTCGCCATTAGCCAGCTTGTGCCACAGTATGTCGGCACGACCATCGCCATTAAAGTCGGCCAACTGCTGAGTCCAAGCAGAAATTTATCCGCTAAGTTCTCAACACGAACTAGGTCGCTGGTTGAGCCACTAAGTGCCCTTTGGTTTGGTAGTGCTGGCTGCACCACCAAGATTTTGTTACTACTTAATCCATTAACCCAAAGTGCAGCCAATGGAGGGTATTATTTACCCCCCCTGCCCTGCAGCTATTGCCACGCGTCGACCAAGGCGTCAAAAATAGGCGTGGTCTCATACTGTGAGTCAAAGGCAAGTGGATACAGTGAACGGCCGGAAAAAAGGCCAGGATCAACTCGGTCGGGATGAACCCACGACTGATCGTTACGGACGCCCCAAAAAGTAAAGCTCACGCAAGCTGGCTCTTCGCGACAAGCGCGAGCAAGATTGTAGGCAATCTGAGGTCCGGTTACATCGCGACACTGTTCCGTTAGGCAACGAATAATATCGAACTCCGTGATATGCACTTCTAGCCCCAGTGCCGCAAATTGAGCAATATTACTGCGAAATTCGGCAACGGTTGGCACTCTAGAATCACCGGCAAGATGCGATTGCAGACCTATGCCATCAATTAAGCCCAGATCATTAAGGTGCTGCACCAGTTGCAAAACCGCTTGGGTTTTGCGCGCATTGGGTAGGTCTATGCCATAGTCGTTGTACAAGAGGGTCTCGACACCTGCATCTCGAGCCGCTTGAAAGGCACGTTCGATAAAGTCATCGCCGACCTCTTGTGTCCAAATAGTATCGCGAAGGTTACCCGCGACATGTGACGTTGTGCTTACAGGGTTATCGCTTATCGCTTCGTTGACGACATTCCAAGACCTTACCTGAGGGTATTCCGATGCCATGTAGGCGATATGATTTTCCATAAAGCTAACTACCGCATCGCCGACAAAATCCGATGCCGCAGACATCCACGGCGGTATTGCACTGTGCCAAATCATATGGGCACCATGAATATTAAAATCGGCGGCCGCGTTGGCAAAATTCTGTACCTGGCTCTGATAGATATATGTATTGGTGTCAGTAAAATCAGACGGCTTATCCCAGACCACGTTATTGAGCATATCTTGCGACGGCGTCATGCGCGCAAAATGCTTCTTAGCAAAAGCTACGTAATTGGGGTCGGAAAGCTCTACCCCAATCTCGCTGGTACCCAAAATAGGGTGCCAAGGCTGAACCGCTGCAGAGGTACCCACTTCTATACCATGATTTGCACCCAAACCCTTGAGCGTAAGCCCGCCACTGGATGAACTGCTTGAGGAAGAGCTAGAGGAAGAAATACCCGTCCAGTCTGAAGGATACATTAACTGCATGCTCTGCTGGTTGCCGCGATTATTGCTAGTCACGAGTGTAATTTCATCATTAGACGATTTTTGCCAAAGAACATCGGTACGACCATCGCCGTTATGGTCGGCTAACTGATGGGTCCAAGCAGAGAATTTACTGTCTAAGTTCTCCACCCGTTCTTGACCACCTAACACGCTACTAATAGCAACTTTCACAGTTCCCACCGACGCTTTGCGCCAAAATATGTCAGCGCGACCGTCACCATTAAAATCGGCGAGTTCTGCAGTCCAAGCGTTAAACTTGGCAAAGTGCGACACAGAAGACGACTGCTTGCCGTTGGCACCACTAATACCAACTTTTACCGTGCCGTCATCGCTTTTGCGCCAGAATATATCGTCACGGCCGTCGCCATTAAAGTCAGCCACTTGAACATCCCAAGCCGAGTAACGCTTAAAGGGTGCAGCATTCACCACATTGGCTTGCATACCATTGGCATCGGTTAAAATAATTTTTGACTCGCCAGTAGTACCGCGACGCCACAACATATCGTCGCCACCGTCACCGTTAAAGTCGCCGACGTAAACCTGCCAAGCCAAGCCCTTGTCAAAGAAAGACTCGACGCGACTTTGGCCACCATTGGCATCGCTAATGCCTACATGAACAGCACCAGTAGAGGGTTTGCGCCATAAGATGTCGTCGCGGCCATCGGCATTAAAATCACCAACATGAGTTTGCCAAGCACTGCCTTTAGCGGCCATGTTATTAACGGCGCCCTGATTGCCATTGCCATTGCTTATCGCGACTTTTACCGCGGCAGTCACAGAATTACGCCAAAGAATATCAACAGCGCCGTCGCCATTGAAATCACCCATCTGGGCGCTCCAATCATTCGACTTGCTAGTTAATATCTCGACGCGTGCTATAGCGCCATCACTGCCGCTTATAGCAATTTTGACGCTGACGTCGGTAGAGCTATGCCAAAAAATATCGGCAATACCATCGCCGTTGAAATCATTTTTAACGGCGTCGTTATTCCCCCCTGATGAAGAACCACTGGAACCTGAAGACGAGCTACTAAAACTTGAAGAACTAGAACTAGAAGAACTGCTAGAACTTGAAGAAGCGCTATTGTCGATAATATCTTCACAGGCTTCCAACCAGTTCCAGTCAGCATGGGTCTTAGATGGCTCTCCGTTAGTCCAGTATTTGGCCACATAAAGTTGACCATCGTTGTGCATAATATCGCCGCCAAGGGCGTTGTTGCCTGACTGCGTCCAATTAGGATACTCGTTGTACTGGTCGCAGGTGTTGCCGACAATAAGGCCACCAGAACTACTACTGGAAGAGGAAGAGCTAGAGCTAGAGCTACTGCCGGTACCTGAATCACCACTTCCCAAAGCCACTGGGCTTTCCATCCAGTCAATAAGTTCGTTATGACTCACCACACGGACTTCCGGCTTTGTCAGTGCATATTTTATAAAATCCAGCAGTGCCTTGCGGCGTTCAGTGGCGGTTGAATCCAAGTTCATGTTGTCAGTCACGTCGAAAAAGTGGCTGTGACCCACAAATGTCAGCGGTGCTCGGTTGCCCTCCAATCGCAGATCAAGGTTGTATTTAAGAATGGCCAAAACCTCGGGACCGGTCAGATTGGCCTGCGTGAAAAGAGAGTAATCCATGGAGGTAATTTTGCCGACACCTAGATCAAAGTAGCTAATCACATCGCGAATTTTCTGGCGCAGCGAATAACCTGTACTCAAACCATAAGCCGCCATCTGATTGTCATTCGGCACGATAAAGGTATATACAGGCACTTCCCACAATCCTGGGTAAGTATCGATAGCCGGATGAGTACCCCAGCTTACTGAAAGTTCTGCACCAGGGCTGGGCGTATCTAGCGTGTATGGCCAGAAAAAGTTAGTGCCGTCCTGCCCCCATTGATAACCTTCGCTGATGCTGGCGTCATAACGCAAGTTAAGTGACACTAACGACTCATACAAGCCCGCGCTGTATTCCAAATACGGAGCGCGAAAGCCGTTAATGTTGCCGGCTCCCACGCCAAAATCGGGGCTAGCCGTCCACGGCTCTGCTGCCGCATTGGCATCAAACGGTTTTTGCATCAACTGATTGCAATTGTCGATCTCGGCACTCCACTGTGCCTTAGTGAAAGCGCCACCATGAGGGTGGTCGACGGTATGATTAGCGATCTCATGGCCGGAGAGCATGGCCTCGTACCAAATATTTCTCACCAAAGTCGCGGCGGCATCATTACTTTTAATAACACTACAAGAGTTGAAAAAAGTGACATGGGGTAAGCCACCATCGAAAGTTAATGAATTGTTATTACCCGCTGGATTCTGCAAATTACCCAGCTGGTCGACAATCCAGTTAGTCCCGTTGTGGGCATAATTATCATCAAAACCAATAGCCACAAATACTGGCGATTGATCGACCGTCAAACCGCCCGGAGGCATTACACTCGGAGCCATATTAGCCGCCAACACACTGGTACTAAGCAGCTGCAGTCCAGCCCCTAGCAATAAAGCCTTAACGCTTAAACATAAGCTAGTTTGGCGTGGCTGAAAGTCTCGCATATAAAAATGTCCAATTATGATTATTGATTGTTGTTGGTCGCCACCCAACAAAGGCAATAACATAATTAATTAGGCCACTAGCGGAACAGACTCAAGCCCTACATTATCACCAAGGTAAGACCTAGCTGTATCGGCTACATAGCTGCACCGCTGCTATATTGCTCACACAAAGCGCTTATTTTGGCGCGAGAATAGCGCCCTGATCAGCGCTAAAGTGCTGGCCTAACAACTGCTCTAAGTTAACGTAACTTTGATCACCATTCTGGCCGCCAGTCTGCTGACCGTCTTTAATCACATAGCCCATTAGCTGCCACGACCGAGTGTTACCATCGTAAGGTTTGCCCAAGCTCGTTAAGGCGTAAGGGTTGGTCGATAACAGCGGCGCACCGCTGTTATCGCGCAGCATAAACAGCGCCTTAGAACCGGCTACTGGTTCGGCAAAAGTCTTAAAATCTGCTGGGCGCAAACTATTTTCTGCGGCCTCGGTGAACAATTCGCCGCTGCCAGGGTTGTAGTGCCACCCCATCAATGGGCTCGACACTTCACTGAAATTCATGGCGCTATAGGTGGCATCTTCAATCAATTTACGCGTGACTATCGCGTTGCGAGCTTCGGGAATAGAGTCCGCGAGAACAAAGAAATAGCGCACCCAAACACCTTCACCTGGCGCTACAGTAAAGAGACGCCGAGCACTGGCCGCCAGATAATTACGCCACTCCAGTGCCGAGGCTCCGGCGGGGCGCTGGCCAGCCAATAGACCGTTGGCATAACCCGACCTCCAGGTGCTGGCGCCGGTCTGAAAGCTGGGCTGTGGGGTTTTATCAAAACCGTAGACCATTGCCAAAGTTGGACCATCTCCGGCAATATCGCTGGAGAATGCCGCCCAACCGGCGCTGTCGTTGTAGCTCTGTGCGCTGGAGTCGCTCCAAACCGTGTTTTGACGCTCAAAATGGCCATCGGGTACACTTCTGAAATCGTACTCTAAAGTGGTGCGACGCACGCCGCCCCACGGAAAGTTAAAGTAGTCTAAAGTGTCTTCGCCGGTGTTATAAATACCGGAGTTAACTTCAATGACACCCTCACCCAGATCGCGATAGCGATTGTAGTAAATAGCGCCGGAGCGGTAATCGGTAGGAATATGCGCGTGTTGACCCCAGGTAACGCTGGTATAAGTACGTTCTTTAACATCATGATGCTCGGCCAATAATGGCGAATAAAAGGTTTGGGTCAGTTCTGGGTCGCGTAAATAAACACCCGCCTGATGAATAAAATACTTGATGCCGCTTTTATTCTGGGACCGGTCGACAGCCACCGTTTGCCACACTTCATCGATCCATTCGGCGTCGTGGTGATACTGCGGCGGCATGATTTCACCAAATTTGGTGCGCATAGAATAAACATTGCCCGCCTTGCCAATACGCAGCTTCCAAGTTTGATCGTCACCAGAATGTGTCAACTTATGATGGAACACCTTGGCTTCATTCAAGCCATGTGCCCACGTATTAGCTTGAGCTTGATAAACATCACTGGTGCTGTAATTAGAGCTGCCCTGAAGCGTTTGCTGGCTTGCCTGCACCACATCGGTCAGCAACAAGGCGGTATCGACAACCTCATCGTCAATTGGCAAGTCAGAATTGATAACAAATTTTACGGCAACGCTGTCCACCGACCACTTATTAAAAGATGAAGTATCAGTCGGCTGTACGGTAAAGCTAGTAATGGCTGATGCTGCTGTTAAGGTTTCAATATCCAAGGTCACAGGGTTGGCTGCAAGAGTGCCTAAATGAGCCGTTACGCCATTAGCGATCAATGAAACCGCGTCTTTATTGGGGGTTTGTCCATTGACAATAGTCACGGATTTAAAAACCAGCGAGCTGAAGTCTGACAGAGTAAGGCGGCCGCCATTGGCACTAAAGTTTACCACTCGAATGTTGCTGATATTGTTCACAGCATCATCGAAATTTCCATTGATCACTGAATCGTTAATATCAATACCATCTGATGATATTCCAACCCCCCAAGAGGTTGAGGTTGCTGTACCACCCGATTCCCCACTCATAATTTCTCGACCTGCCGGAGGTATTACATCAAAGGCAATCTGATAGGTCGCTACATCATCAGGGGCGAATTGCACCGCCGATACCATGGTCGCAACAGTATCAATACCATAATAGGTATCTGCCGTTGCTGTAATGTGCAGGTTAATCTCAGTGGAGTAAGCCGCGCCGGACGAACTGCTGCTGGATGAAGAGGAGGATGAAGAGCTAGAAGACGATGAGCTAGAGCTAGAAGATGAACTGCTAGAGCTAGAGGTTGAGCTTGATGAAGAACTAGAAGAACTGCTCGAGCTAGACGATGAGCCGTCAATCCAGCTTGAAGGGTCAATCGGCTGCACGCTCTGCTGATTACCCTCGGCATCGCTGCTAGCAAGTTGGACCTCGCCAGAAGCTGGCTTGTGCCAGAGAATGTCGATGCGACCATCGCCGTTGTAGTCGGCTAGCTGATAGGTCCATGCAGAAAATTTAGCGCCTAAGCTTTCTACACGTTCCTGAGCACCAGTGGCGTTAGTGATGGCAATTTTCACAGTACCATCGGCCGGTTTACGCCATAAGATGTCGGCCCCGCCGTCGCCATTAAAGTCGCCTAAGTTGGCAGTCCAGGCCATGAATTTAGCAAAGTGATTTACAGCGGTAGCCTGCTTGCCATCGGCACCACTAATACCCACCTTCACGGTGCCATCGGTCGATTTACGCCAGAGAATATCGTCGCGACCATCGTTATTCAGGTCGCCAATTTGTACCTGCCAAGCAGAGAAGCGCGGGAAGGCCAGAACATTCACCACATTGGCTTGCGCACCATTGGCATCGGTTAAAATGATTTTTGACGCACCGTCAGTACCGCGACGCCACA
>CAWVSV010000099.1:0-7422 GCA_963933095.1 uncultured Cellvibrionales bacterium | reverse complement strand
TTGCCGATATTCAACGTGATAGCCATATGCTGGTCAGCGTTAAATCGACCGCGTTAATGCTACTGCAGCAATACCCAGAACAAGCCAATGCACTTATAGATCGCTGGCTGGGCAGTAAAGACCTGTACGCCAATGTCTAGACTCAGGGACCGCAAAATGAACAACTTTCACACAGGCAAAGGTTCGGAACTCGATCTTCTCGCGCCTATCTGTAGCAATCTCAACTTGGCAGCAGGGCAGGTCCATGCGGTCATCGACAAAATCTTCAAGATTTCTGACGACCTAGAGGCTATAGCAGCGGAAATAGCCGGAGGTTAATCTCTATTAATCAAATCTTACGCATAAAAAATGGCAGCCTAAGCTGCCATTTTTTATGCGTAACTACAGCTAAATTAACTGTTTACGGAATCTTTCAAAGATTTTCCTGGCTTAAAACCAACATTAGTGCTGGCAGCAATTTGAATCTCTTCGCCAGTCTTTGGGCTGCGACCGGTACGCGCGGCGCGATGGCGCTGGTTAAATGATCCAAAACCAATCAGGCTAACGGTCTCATCGCGGCTCAAAGCGTTGGTGATCTCATCGACAAAAGCAGAAACCACATCGGCGGCTTTATCTTTAGTGATGTCGGCAATGTCGGCAACGGCCGCGGCCAATTCAGTCTTGTGCATAATTTCATCCTTTAAATGTGATCACCAACAGCGGTGATAAATAGGAACATACATTTTTATCCTGCCGCATTAAAACAACCTGCGCCACAGGGGTAAAGCCTTGATTGAGCGATAGCGGCCAATTTCCGTTAAACTGCACTTTTCGCGACACTTATTGACAGGATTTCACTTGGCCCCCAGCTTCACCCCTCATTTAGCTCAACGCGAGCCGCGCTGGCAAACCGCCACTATTGCCCGCTGGCAGGTTCCAACCCAACTCAAACCGTGGCTGCAGGGGCGCGGCTCGCTTACCACCGAGCTACTAGTGGCCAGCGCTGGTGTTTTTCGAGTTGAGGTGTTAAGCCAAGCGCTAGCCAACATTTACCCCAGCGAACAGCAATTACTCGGGCTTAAAAGCGGTCAGCGCGCACTGGTGCGCGAAGTGATTCTATTCGGCTGCGGCCAGCCTTGGGTGTTCGCCCGCAGTGTTCTCCCTCTATCCACCTTAACCGGCCGCTTGCGGGCTTTACGACGGCTCGACAATCGCCCACTCGGCCACCACCTGTTCAGTTATGCCAATATGCGCCGCAGCGAAATTGAATTAGCTCTGATCGGTCGTCGAGAGCGCTACTTACCTGCGGCCTACCGCACCCATAACCAGTCACAATGGGGTAGGCGCTCAGTCTTTCATCTGGACAATAAACCGCTGCTCGTCAGCGAGGTCTTTTTAAACTCTTTTTGCCCTAATGGGCAGCCAATAGCATAAGGATAAACCAAAAGTGCTCGTCAATTTATCCCCCACACAAGTTACCGCTATAAAAGGCCGCTTGACTGCTTACACTCAGTTAATGCGAATAGACCGCCCCATAGGCACTCTGCTGGTACTTTGGCCCACGCTGTGGAGTTTGTGGATTGCCGCCGCCGGTATACCCAGCATCAAAAATCTTATTATTTTCACTCTCGGTACTTTTTTAATGCGCTCCGCCGGCTGTGTTATTAATGACTTTGCCGATCGCAAAATTGACGGGCAGGTCAGCCGCACTAAAAATCGCCCGCTCGTAACTGGGGCAGCCAAGCCCATCGAGGCCATCGCGCTGTTCATCAGCTTATGCTTATTGGCCTTTGTGCTGGTTTTATTTACCAATACACTCACCATCCAATTATCTTTCGCGGCCGTGGCGCTCGCCTTTTGCTACCCTTTCATGAAGCGCTTTACCTTTTTGCCACAGGTGGTGCTGGGTATGGCCTTTGCTATGAGCGTGCCCATGGCCTTTGCCGCCGAGAGTGGTGAGCTGAACAGCAGTATCTGGCTGATCTACACCGCTGTCGTCTTGTGGACCGTGGCCTACGACACTTTTTACGCTATGGTTGATCGCAGCGATGATATTAAAATTGGGGTTAAGTCGACCGCGATCTTATTTGGCGACATGGACAAAGTTATCTGCGCTAGCCTGCAGATGATGGCGCTATTGGCGCTGTTGCTAGCGGGCAATAAATTTGAATTGGGCTTGCTCTATCAATTCGGATTATTAGCGGCCGCTGGGTTATTTGTCTGGCAACAGTATTTAATACGATACCGGCAGCGAGAAGCCTGCTTTGCCGCTTTTTTGAATAACAACTGGGTTGGAGTGGTGATTTTTGTCGGTATCGTCGCGCATTATGCAATTGTTTAACGATAGTTCAACAATTGTCATAAAATTGAAACAAAATCTTTATTTAATAGATCCACTTTAAAGCGATAGTCAGTTGTGTCAGATATGAGTGAAAAAACAATTCTTATTGTCGATGACGAAGCCGCTATCCGCGACATGCTGCGCGTCGCCTTAGAAATGGCCGACTATCGAGTAATCGAGGCCGATAATGCGCAGAGTGCACATGCCTTGGCGATCGATGAGAAACCCGACTTAATTTTGCTCGACTGGATGATGCCCGACACGTCCGGTATTGAGCTGGCGCGCCGCTTAAAGCGCGACGATGCAAGCTGTGACACACCTATCATCATGCTCACCGCCAAGGGTGAAGAAGACAATAAGATTCAGGGTTTGGAGGTGGGCGCCGATGACTACATCACCAAACCCTTTTCGCCGCGCGAGCTAGTAGCCAGATTAAAGGCGGTATTGCGCCGTGCCGCTCCTAGTGTAGACGGCAAACCAATCGTGGCAGCGGGTCTGTGCCTCGACCCCAGCAGTCATCGCGTCAGCATCAATGACAAGCGCGTCGAAATGGGTCCCACCGAATATCGTTTACTGGAGTTCTTTCTCACTCATCAAGAGCGCGTCTACAGTCGCAACCAGTTACTTGATCAGGTTTGGGGCGGCAATGTCTATGTTGAGGAACGTACCATTGACGTTCATATTCGGCGCCTGCGCAAAGCCCTGAGCATCGACGGTTGTGATGATTTTGTCCAAACCGTGCGCGGCAGTGGCTACCGATTCTCTACCAAACTCGCCTGATTGGTGCCTATTAAAGTACTGTACAAAGGCTACGCGGCAGTTATAGGCTCTCATCAGCCCCGACTAAAATCGCATAGAGGTAATCCCCTTGGTTAGAGGTTTTAGAGCAGAATTAAAAAGAGTACTGGTCTTCGCGGTCACCGGTATTTTTTTCGGTTTTATCAATGGCTACATGAGCTGGACACTAATTGCCGCCTGCGCCGTGTATATCAGCGGGTTGCTGTGGCAAATCCGCCGTCTCGATCTATGGCTCGCCAAACCGAATAAACAACCACCCGATGCCAGCGGTATTTGGGGTACTATTTTTGATAATATTTACCGTCTGCAGAAAAAACAACGCAAAGAAAAACGCGAGTTAAAGACCGTCATCAACCGAGTGCAAGAAACCACAGCAGCACTGCGAGATGGGGTTATCTTAATTGATTCACATGGCAACATAGATTGGTGGAATCGGGCCGCCAACGGCCTATTGGGGTTTCAAAGTGCCGATCAAGGCCACGCGCTTATTAACTATTTGCGTCACCCTCAATTTATAGATTATTTTGAAAGTGGGGATTATAAAATCCCTCTGGATTTACCCTCACCGCGATTTCAAGGTAAGCAGCTACAGTTTCAAATTACTGCATTTGGTCGCCGCGAGCGCCTAGTGGTGGTGCGCGATATCACCCAGATACATCAATTAGAAAACATGCGGCGCGACTTTGTTGCCAATGTTTCACACGAGTTGCGCACCCCACTTACGGTGATTCGGGGCTATCTAGAAACACTGGCCGACAGTCACGATATGCCGGGGCAATGGCAGAAACCGTTCAGCCAAATGCTCTCTCAATCCGAGCGCATGGGGCAGCTAGTAGAAGACCTGATTAGCCTGTCGCAACTTGAAAGCAAGAGCAGCCAACAGCCGCAATTGGCGGTAGGATTAGTCGCCTTACTACAGAGTGTTCGCCTCGACGCCCTAGAACTTAGCGGTAGCAAGCAGCAACAGATTATTATTCATGGCGTTACTGAAGTGGCTATCGCCGGCTGTGAAAAATCATTGCGCAGCGCATTTTCGAATTTAATTTTTAATGCTGTAAAATATACGCCAAGTAATAGCCGTATTGATTTGACCCTGCAAAAAGATGAGATGGGTATCCACGTTAGCGTCCAAGACAACGGCGCCGGCTTTGACTCTAAACATATCCCGCGCTTAACTGAGCGCTTCTACCGTGTCGATGACCACCGAAACTCAAGCACCGGCGGTACTGGCTTAGGTTTAGCCATCGTTAAACACGCACTACTGCGCCACGACGCCGAGTTAAAAATTGAATCGCAATTGGGGCAGGGCAGCTGTTTTAGCTGTCACTTTCCGCTGACGCGGGAATGTAAGCCGATTTGATGGGTAATAATTCCACTTTTCAGCAGCGATAACCTCCTTGCACTCTAGTAGGTTCTTCCGTGATAGCGGTTTTACCAGCCGTTGCACTGAGCCTTAACCGCGTTCAATACTGCCCCCCCCCTATCGGAGCGCTTTGGGGGCAAAATATAGGGTTTGGTTCAGAGCTGCATCGACATCAGTTGACAGAATGATTACTCAGTATTATCTGTACACGGTGGTAAAAAAATTACCGTGACGATATTCATCTGTGGCAGTTAAGGAAGGGCGAAGATACACTGGGCTGCATGCATATCACCTTTATCGACAGCCTCCAGCACTGTAACTCCTGCGACTGGAATCGCCTCTGGCAACACACCTGTGCCGACGGCTATCCATTTTTACGCTATCAGTTTTTAGCCGCACTAGAAGACAGTAACAGTGTCTCCAGCGAGCAGGGCTGGCAACCGCATCACTTGATAATGCACAACAGTGACGGCCAATTAGTAGCTGCTCTGCCGCTGTATATCAAGAGCCACTCCTGGGGCGAATATGTGTTCGATTTTGTCTGGGCCGAGGCTTATCAGCGCGCTGGACTCGACTACTATCCCAAACTGGTTAATGCGGTGCCGTTTACACCCTGTAAAGGACCTCGTCTGCTGCATTGCGAATCACTACAAACCGATGCTTTATGGCCACAGATTAGCACCGCGCTAGACCTCGAGTGCCGACGATTGAAGCTCAGTGGTTGGCACAGTTTGTTTTTGCCTGAATCTAACAGCACACAATTAACCAAATCTTATCCACAGCGACTTGGCTGCCAATTTCACTGGCTCAACCGAGATTACCGAAGTTTCGCTGATTTTCTGGCACAAATGACATCGCGCAAGCGCAAAACCATTAATAAAGAGCGACGCCAAATTGCCGCGCAGGGCATCACCTTTCGGATAAAAAGTGGTGTCGATATCAACTCGAAAGACTGGCAACTATTCCATAATTTTTACCAACTGACCTACGCCAAACGCAGCGGTCATGGCGGCTATTTAAGCGGTGAGTTTTTTGCAGCGTTGGGCACCGACATGGCAGAGTCAATAGTGTTGGTTTGCGCTTACAATAACAGCGGAGAATGTATCGCGGCTGCGTTAAATTTACGCAGTAACAACTGCCTCTTCGGCCGCTACTGGGGCTGTTTAGCTGAGTATAACTTTCTCCATTTTGAAACCTGCTATTACCAAGGTATCGACTACGCCATAGCCGAGGGCTTGACGCGTTTTGATGCTGGAGCACAAGGTGAACATAAAATTGCCCGCGGATTTGAACCTGTATTGACCTATTCTAACCACTCTATTGTAGAACCGCGTTTTCAACCCGCGGTGAAAGAATTTGTTCAGCGCGAAGCCAATGACATTCAGGGTTATCAACGCGATGCCTGTAATTTTTTGCCGTTTAAAAATTAGAGCCTGACAGCTGTGGCCGCAAAAAAACTAACATCTAGACTTACCTTCACATTCAGTATCTCTACCTGTGAATACAAAATTTATCTTACCTTTTGTCGTTGCCAGTAGTATTTTTATCGCCGCCTGCGGATCATCCCCTGCTGAGAAGCAAATAGAAGCGCAAACGGCGCAAATTGAAGCGCAAGCAGATTTAACGGTTGAAAAGAAAAAAACCGTTAAACAGTATAAAGAATGTGTGATGAAGTCTAAAGGTAACGAGACATCGCTAAAAATGTGCGAAGCTCTGCTCAAAGTTGTTAATGACAACTCTGCCGCTACGGCACAACCGGTAACACTGCCAGCCACAATTAATTAGGCAGTAAAAGCTGCCATAACGGCAGCCTTTACTCTAAGGTTTTTATCACTTGCCTCAATTTTTTACCTGCTTATGTGATATCAAGAACGCCTTAAAAAGCTAGAAAGTCTTCCGCCACACCAACAACCGGTTATTGGCCGGCATGGCATTATCTTCCTGCAACTCCAAACCTGCATCTTGCGCCAATTGATTCACCGCTTCAAAGTCTCGAATAGCGCTGAGTGGCGATCTTAAAAAGAGTCGGTGATCAAACTGTTGATTGCTCTCACTGGTATAACAGCCGTTGTAATTAAAAGGGCCGTAAATGGCAACAATCGCACCTATTGGCAAGTAAGTGTTTAACTGAGTAAAGAGAGCTTCGACCGCAGACCAAGGCATTATATGTAAACTGTTGGCCGAGTAGAGGGCATCACAGCGAACGTCTGATTTTAAATTTGGCCACTCAGATTGAGTCACATCCAGCATTAACGGGCGCGCTATGTTAGTAGCACCGGCCTGCAAAGCCTCGTCGAGCCAAGCATTAATACCCTGATGATTGATCGCAAGGTCACTGCACTGCCACTGTAGGTGCGGCAGGGCGGCAGAAAAATACACCGCATGCTGGCCCGTGCCACTGGCAATTTCCAGCACCTGCTGCCTATCGTTAAAGACTCGTTTAAGTACATCTGTGATAGCTTGCTGGTTGTTTACACAGGCTTGAGAGAAGGGTTTATTCACACGTTATACCAGTCAGTTGACGTCATATTGACACGGGCCAATGTAACGCAAATATTACATAGCCTGAGGAGCGAACGAAAATTTATCACTCTTGCGGGTGAATAAATACTATTTCTGTCGTCGAGAATTTGGCGCTATAACGATAAAAGCTTGTTAACCACTCAAGTTCCGTTAGCGCCTTTAAGATGAATATACTTACAGCTGCGCCATTAATCCGTGTGACTAAACATCCAGCCTACGAGTAAAAACGATCTCCTGCGAGGTCGATAGCTCGGCACTGTAGCCATAACCGGCTAGATCAAAGCCTTTTAATTGCTCTGGCTCGGTGAGCTGATTTTGAATGTAGATATTAAGAGCCGCGCCATTAATCCGTTTTACTCAGCTTCCAGCCTACGAGTAAAAACGATCTCCTGCGAGGTCGATAGCTCGGCACTGTAGC
>CAWVSV010000098.1:0-7595 GCA_963933095.1 uncultured Cellvibrionales bacterium | reverse complement strand
CTACTTTTGGATTTTGCCATTTTATTTATATCTAGCTGAAATTTGTAGGACTTGCGTTACAATAGCCACTATTAAATTAAGTTCAACGACATTTAACTACAGAGAATTTTATGCCGCTTACCGCCGCCGTTAGAAAAGAATACCGCACACTTGGCCACAAGTTGAAGCCAGTTGTCACTATCGCAGGCAACGGCCTCAGTGAGAACGTGCAAGGCGAGCTCAACCGGGCCCTTAACGACCACGAGCTGATTAAAGTGAAGCTTATGATTGAAGACCGTGATCTGCGCAAACAAGTAACACATGAGATGTGTCAACAACTCAACTGCGAGTTAGTGCAGACCATTGGCAAGATTGCCCTAATACTGCGCGAAGCCAAAAACTCCAAGCCACATTTGACCAACTTACGCTAGCAAGTGACAGGGTAACTCTTTATCTGCGGGCTAACTCCCCTGAATTATAAGTTACCCTGGCCACGCTCACCCTATTACAAAAAAGCCGGCATCTCCTAAATCAGAGAATACCGGCTTTTTGGCTTTAGTTTGTAGCTTTATAAGTCTAACGCGGCACGCTAGACGTACTTAACATCATCAATTTCGTACTCAACCACGCCGCCCGGCACCTTGATTGAGACTTCATCACCAATCAATTTACCGACCAAACCGCGGGCAATCGGTGAGTTGACCGAGATTTTATTCTTCTTCACATCGGCTTCATCGTCGCCAACAATCTTATAAGTGACCGCTTGCTCGGTATCTATGTTGATCAAGTCAACGGTAGTCCCGAATATCACCTTATCAGTGACAGGCAGCTTAGTGATGTCAATTTCTTGCACATGGGATAACTTGCCTTCAATATCCTGAACACGGCCTTCGCAGAAACCCTGCTGTTCACGTGCAGCATGGTACTCGGCGTTTTCTTTCAAATCACCATGCTCGCGCGCCACGGCAATATCCGCGACAATTTTAGGCCGCTGAACCTTTTTCAAGTGTTCCAGCTCGGCTCGAAGGGCACTGGCGCCCTCCACGGTCATAGGTACTTTATTAAAACTCATAGTAATGCCTCCTTAGAGGTTGTGGGCAGTAAACTCCTGTTTATTGCCAAAACACGAGACGTAAAAAGATCATTTTTGCATCCCTCCCAAAATTGAGATAACAACTCAATTTTGCCGGTGCCTCCCTGCACCGGATCCAATGATTAACCGATACGCTTATGCAGCTCTTGCAGCGAACGAACCTGCTGACGAGGGCCATCTTTAAGAGCTAGACATACCGCTGAACCAGCCGCCAGAGTGGTCGTGTAATACACACGATGATTCTCGGCACTGCGACGAATAGAAGCAGAGTCCTTAATTGCCTGACGACCTTCTGTGGTGTTAATAATTAAGCTTATTTCATCATTCTTGATCATATCGACAATATGTGGGCGACCTTCTTCCACCTTGTTCACTATAGAGACAACAACACCGGCGTCGGCCAGAATTTTGGCTGTACCGCGTGTCGCAACTACCTCGAACCCCAGCGCCGCCAAGTCTTTACCGACCTGAACAACGCCACCTTTGTCGAAATCGCGAACAGATACAAACGCGCGACCGTCAGTTGGAATCTCGCTTGACGCCCCCAGCTGCGACTTGCAATAAGCTTCGGCAAACGTATCACCGATACCCATAACTTCACCGGTGGATTTCATCTCAGGGCCGAGAATCGGGTCTACTGCTGGGAATTTGTTAAATGGGAATACCGCCTCTTTGACACTAAAGTAGTCTGGAATAATCTCTTTAGTGAAACCCTGCTCGGCCAACGTTTGACCGGCCTGACAGCGCGCCGCAATCTTCGCCAATGACGTACCAATGCACTTAGAAACAAAAGGCACAGTGCGCGAAGCGCGTGGGTTGACTTCAATTACGTAGATCTTGCCGTCCTGATAGGCCAACTGAGTGTTCATAAGGCCGATAACGCCAAGTTCCAGCGCCATTTTCTTGACCTGTTCACGCATCTCGTCCTGCACATCAGCAGGCAGATTGTAAGGCGGCAAAGAGCACGCTGAGTCACCGGAGTGAACGCCACACTGCTCAATATGCTGCATAATAGCGCCAATAACAACCTGCTTGCCATCACACACTGCATCGATGTCGACTTCGATAGCAGCGTTCAAGAAGCGATCAAGTAGTACCGGCGCATCGTCAGAAACCTGCACAGCTTCGCGCATGTAGGTTTTCAGTTCGGACTCGTTATATACGACCTCCATAGCACGCCCACCAAGAACATAAGACGGGCGAACCACCAGTGGATAGCCGACATCACCTGCAGAGTTAAGAGCCTCTTCGGTAGAGCGAACAATAGCATTTTGCGGCTGTAACAAGTCTAAACGGAACAGCATTTGCTGGAAACGCTCGCGATCTTCGGCGCGGTCAATCGCATCTGGAGAAGTACCAATAATCGGTATGCCTTCAGCTTCTAATGCATTGGCCAACTTCAGCGGCGTTTGGCCACCGAACTGAACGATAACGCCAACAGGCTTCTCGACATGGCAAATTTCTAATACATCTTCCAGGGTTACCGGCTCAAAAAACAGACGGTCCGAGGTATCGTAATCGGTAGAGACGGTTTCTGGGTTACAGTTAACCATGACAGTCTCGTAACCATCGTCGCGTAGTGCTAGTGCCGCGTGCACACAACAGTAATCAAATTCAATGCCTTGACCGATGCGATTGGGGCCACCACCAAGCACTATAATCTTCTTCTTATCGCTAGGCATCGCCTCGCACTCTTCCTCATAAGTAGAGTACATATAAGCGGTATCGGTTGAGAATTCAGCGGCACAGGTATCTACACGCTTGTAAACCGGACGAATATCCAGCTTGTGGCGATGGGTTCGCAGCGCTTTTTCGCTAACGCCAAGCAACACCGACAAACGCTTATCGGAAAAGCCTTTGCGCTTGAGCTTAAACATCATATCGGCGTCAATGTCTGACATCGGCTTGCCGCACAAGTAAGTTTCGGCGGCAATAATGTCTTCGATCTGCACTAGGAACCAGCGATCAATTTTAGAGGTTTCAAACACCTCATCGACGCTCATACCGGCACGGAAGGCATCGCCAACAAACCAGATGCGCTCAGCACCTGGCGTCGACAAATCGCGACGAATTTGGCTCATCGCGCCATCCGCGTTTAAATCAACGTGAGGTTCGAAACCAGAAGAACCTACTTCAAGACCGCGCAGTGCTTTTTGCAGCGACTCTTGGAAAGTACGGCCAATCGCCATCACTTCACCCACAGACTTCATCTGAGTGGTTAGGCGCGCATCGGCGTCGCCAAACTTCTCAAAGGTGAAGCGAGGGATCTTGGTGACAACATAGTCGATAGATGGCTCGAACGACGCTGGCGTAGCTCCGCCAGTAATGTCGTTCTGCAGCTCGTCCAAGGTGTAACCCACCGCCAGCTTGGCCGCGATCTTGGCGATCGGAAAGCCGGTAGCTTTAGAGGCTAATGCTGAGGAGCGAGATACACGAGGGTTCATCTCGATAACAACCATACGGCCGTCTTCGGGATTGACCGAGAACTGTACGTTGGAACCACCCGTTTCAACGCCGATTTCACGCAAAATCGCAATCGAGGCGTCGCGCATGATCTGATATTCTTTATCAGTCAGGGTCTGAGCAGGTGCCACGGTGATCGAATCACCGGTGTGCACACCCATTGGATCAAAGTTTTCGATGGCGCAAATAATAATGCAGTTGTCGTTTTTGTCACGCACAACTTCCATCTCGTATTCTTTCCAACCCAGCAGCGATTCATCGATTAACAGCTCATTGGTTGGCGACAGGTCGAACCCACGAGTACAGATCTCGTCAAATTCTTCCCAGTTGTAAGCAATACCACCACCGGAGCCACCCATGGTGAACGACGGGCGGATGATAACCGGGAAGCCGTACTTCTTCGGTACCTTCAACGCATCTTCCATGGTATGAACGATATCGGCACGAGCACATTCAAGGCCAATCTTCTTCATGGCTATATCGAACAGACGGCGGTCTTCGGCTTTATGAATAGCTTCATAGTTGGCGCCAATCAGCTCAACGCCATATTTTTCCAGCACACCGTTATCAGACAGTGCCAGCGCACAGTTCAATGCAGTCTGGCCACCCATGGTCGGCAGTACCGCATCGGGACGCTCTTTCTCGATAATCAGCTCAACCGTCTGCCACTCAATCGGTTCGATATAGGTAGCATCGGCCATGGCCGGGTCGGTCATAATGGTCGCTGGATTAGAGTTCACCAAAATAACGCGGTAACCCTCTTCACGCAGGGCCTTACAAGCCTGAGCGCCGGAGTAGTCAAACTCACAGGCCTGACCGATTACAATCGGGCCAGCACCTAGGATCAAAATACTTTTAATGTCTGTTCTTTTCGCCATGTCGGTCTCTTATCTCAATCTTTCTTGCAGCGATTATCTGGTGCGGCGCCTTCGGCACCAGACCTCCAACAAATTACTTACGCTCTTGCATCAGTTCGATAAAGTGATCGAACAGTATTGATGCATCGCACGGGCCAGGGCTCGCTTCTGGATGTCCCTGAAAGCTGAATGCCGGCTTATCAGTGCGATGAATACCCTGCAAAGAACCGTCAAACAAAGACTTATGAGTCGCCGTCAAGCAATCAGGTAAACTCGCTTCGTCAGCCGCAAAACCGTGATTCTGCGCAGTGATCATCACCAAACTGGTGGCTAAGTCTTGCACTGGATGGTTGCCGCCATGATGACCAAACTTCATTTTGATAGTCTGCGCGCCCGAGGCCAATGCCAACAGCTGATGGCCTAGACAAATACCAAAGATCGGCGTGTCAGCCTCGAGGAGCTCCTTGATGGCAGTAATGGCGTAGTCACACGGCTGAGGATCACCAGGGCCATTAGATAGAAAAACACCATCAGGCTTCATTGCCAACACTTCAGCCGCCGTAGTTTCGGCGGGAACCACTGTCAGATCGCAGCCGCGATCAGCCAGCATGCGTAAGATATTGCGCTTAACACCAAAATCATAAGCCACGACTTTGAACGGCTTATCGCCAGTCAATACTTGATGCCCATCGTTCAGCGACCAAGAACCTTCGCTCCAACTGTAAGCTTCTTTAGTGGAAACAACTTTCGCCAGGTCCATACCCTTCAAACCAGGGAAGCCCTTGGCAGCAGCAAGCGCCTGAGCTTCGCCCGCACTACTTATAGCCAAATCGCCAGTCAAAATGCAGCCATTCTGAGCGCCTTTGTCGCGCAAGATACGAGTCAAGCGACGAGTATCGATATCGGCAATAGCAACGATATTGTGCTTTTTCAGATAATCGCCAAGAGTACCTTCGGAGCGAAAGTTGCTTTCCAGCATCGGCAGATCGCGAATGATTAAACCCTTCGCCCAAAGCTTTGAACACTCTTCATCTTCAGAGTTCACGCCAGTGCTGCCAATATGCGGATAAGTCAAAGTGATTATCTGCTCGGCATAAGAGGGATCCGTTAAGATTTCCTGATAACCGGTCATTGAAGTGTTAAACACCACCTCACCGACAGTTTGGCCGGCAGCACCAATAGCGCTACCGCGAAATACACTGCCATCTTCCAAAACTAGGATGGCCGGCGTCGCCTTATAATTCAGTGAGCCCGTAGTCAAATCCACAGTCAAGTCAACCTCCTCAAGTCGCGGCCCAGCGGAGGATTAACCTCGCCAGCACCGAAAAAACACGTTTCTTAATTCGCAAAAAAGCGAGATGCAACTAAAGTTCCATCTCGCTTCTTATTGTTCTTGTTTCCCGCTTTGCCAATTCAAGCTGGCACTCTAGTTACTTCGAGAGTGGTAACGGGCGACCTGGAATTTATCCTCGGCCGATTTAGCACGGCATTCTACGGCATTGCCCCCACTTCTGTCTATGATTTAGCGGGGATGCGGAACTGTATCAATACCGAGTTAAAGCGGTGGCTCTAGCGCAGCTCTAGAACATCCTGCATATCAAACAAACCTGAATCTCTTTGCTGCAGCCAGCTGGCAGCTCGCACCGCGCCATTGGCAAACGCCAACCGGCTTGAAGCCTTGTGAGTAATCTCAATGCGCTCGCCATCAGCCATAAAGCTTACCGTGTGATCGCCGACCACATCACCACCACGCACAGTAGCAAAACCAATGGTCTGTGGGTCGCGGACACCAATAACGCCTTCGCGCCCATAAACTGCAACTTTATTTAA
This sequence comes from uncultured Cellvibrionales bacterium, assembly GCA_963933095.1. Lineage (GTDB taxonomy): Bacteria > Pseudomonadota > Gammaproteobacteria > Pseudomonadales > Cellvibrionaceae > UBA1124. Next base: position 1,373 of record CAWVSV010000098.1, on the reverse strand, counting down.
GTCGCGATCCAGCGCATTCGCCACTACCTCGCCCATACGCAGTGCTGTACCCGACGGCGAATCGACTTTATGACGATGATGTGCCTCGACAATTTCCACATCATAACCATCAGACAGAACGCGCGCGGCCACATCCAGCAACTTAAAGCAGAGGTTTACGCCGGTGGAGAAGTTAGAAGCTACGCACAGCGCCGCTAAATCGGCCAGCTTATTCAACTGCTGCTTTTCATCTTCGCTGAAACCGGTGGTACCAATGACTACCTGTTTACCATGCTGGGCACAGAGGGCAATATTATTGAGCGTCGCCTGCGGCGCAGTAAAATCGATCAATACGTCAAAATCATTAATTACATCGGCTAGATCACCAACCAACGCCACACCCAACTTACCCAAACCCGCCAGCTCACCAGCATCGGCACCGATCAGCGAGGACTCCGGTCGCACAATAGCCGCAGTAAATTCAGCGCCACCGGCAGCAACCGCCGCCTCAATTAAAGCCTTGCCCATGCGCCCAGCGGCGCCAGTAATCGCGATACGAGTGGTCATTTATTTAATTCCATTAAGCTGATTCAAAATTGGCTGCATTTTCGCATATTCGGACGCAACGCGGGAAGCAACTGTAAGCTATTACCCAACAAGAAATCACTTACAAAGAAACCACGCCTACGGAGGAGCCAATCCAAGCCCGATAATTTTAGCGTTAAGTTAAGGCGAATATGCTCACAACGATAAACAACGGCATAGATTTAAGAACGACAACCAAAGAACCGTTGTCGAGAGGCAATTATCGAGCACATAGTTTATGTATGACAGATAGTTGGGCCTTCGCAGACCTGCACCCTTAGTGGATAAACCTTAAGAGTGATGCAAGCACCCACAGGACATAAATATAAACTACACAGAAGTGAAATTCAGCTCGTGCCACCTCGAAAAAAGCACACGCTCAACCCCGCATAAGCGGGCAGACAACTACAAAGCACAGCGTTCGGCGATAACCTCTTTCCACTTTATAATGTCGGTATCTTGCGATTCATACAGGCGCAAGCCAATCGTATATTCATCGTACTCACCCTTATACAAACGCGACCAAATTACCTCGGCCACCATATATTTACTGCAGCGAGGACGATCCAGCTGAATACAAACTTGATGTATAGCCCCAATCTGCAGAGGCTCATCAGCAATCACTTGAAAACCATTAGCTGAAATATCGACACAGCGACTAATCAAGAACTTACCCCCCAAACCCTCAGCATCAGGTGACTCCAGTTCGATATACACGACCTCGCCACTCTCTAAACGATACTCCTGCCGCCCCTCATCATCATTATTATTATTATTATTATTATTATTATTATTGACCATATTATTTA
>CAWVSV010000097.1:0-7668 GCA_963933095.1 uncultured Cellvibrionales bacterium | reverse complement strand
CTGTGCTGTCGTTGTCGGGCCCTGGACTGAAATGCGGCTGGCTCCGTGGCGCACTGACAATGCGGCTGCAGGCCGAGCTGGATACCCACTTATTGGAGTTTGCCCGTGCCCGCACTTAAAAAAGTTCTGTTATCGACGCTGTTGTTGTCGTTTGTCTCATTCTTGCTTGTCGGTGTGTGGTTTGATCGCTGGCTGCAGCAGCCACTTAATCTGCCAGAGCAAGGGCTTGAGTATCAACTGGAGTCGGGTGCTTCGGTGGCGCGCGTAGCCTACGACTTAAATCGTCGCGGAGTACTGACTTACCCTAAGGTATTTCTTCTTTATGCACGGCTAACTGGTCAAACCTCAATTAAGCTGGGCCGTTATCAGATACTGCAGGCCAGTACTGCACCGCAGTTATTGCAGCAGCTATTAGCGGGCAAGGTCATTAGTTATAAGCTGACCTTAGTGGAGGGCTGGACTTATCGGCAGGCGCTTAGCCACTTGCACGCCCAATCAAATCTACAGCAGCGGCTGCAAGTGAATGACTGGCCGCAAAACAAACAGTTGCTAGGCGTGGATATTGACCATCCCGAGGGTTGGTTCTTTCCAGATACCTATACTTATACTGCTGGTGATAGTGATGTTGATGTTTTTCAGCGTGCACATAAAGCTATGCAGCAAACGCTACAGCAGGAGTGGCTGAGGCGGGCGAAAAACCTGCCCTACAAGGATGCCTACCAAGCTCTAGTTATGGCGTCGATTGTCGAGCGCGAGACCGGTGCCCCCAGTGAACGCGAGCAGATTGCCGGTGTATTTGTGCGTCGTCTTAACGTAGGTATGCGGCTGCAGACGGACCCGACTGTTATTTACGGTATGGGTGAACGCTATAAAGGCAATATTCGTCGCTCAGACCTCAGGGCTAAAACCCCTTATAACACTTATACTATGCATGGTTTACCGCCCACGCCTATAGCACTGCCGGGGCGCGAAGCGATTTATGCCGCTCTGCACCCAGATACTACGCAGGCGGTGTACTTTGTTGCCCGCGGGGATGGCAGTCACCAGTTCTCAGACAATTTGGCGGACCACAATAAAGCTGTGCGCAAATACCAGCTTCGGCGTCGCAATGACTATCGCTCTGCGCCGGCACCTTAGCCTAGGAAAGGCGCGCTCATAGCTTTACAATAGTCGGCTGATTTTTACGGTCTTGCAGCGAGCGAGGCCGACTGCTTACCGGAATAATTGAACTATGATCGACAAGACCACCGATACTGCTTCGACCGACGCCAAGCCTTTGAATTTTCTGCAGCAAATCATCAAGAAAGATCTTGTTGACGGCGTACACACAAAAATTACCACTCGCTTTCCACCCGAGCCCAATGGCTACCTGCATATTGGCCATGCCAAAGCGATGTGCCTTAATTTTGGTTTGGCGCAGGAGTTTGGCGGTGGTTGTAACTTACGCTTCGACGACACCAATCCAGAGAAGGAGGATCAGGAGTACATCGAGTCGATTACTCGAGATGTCCAGTGGTTAGGCTTTCAGTGGTCGGGTGAGATTAAATACGCCTCAAGTTACTTCGAGACTTTCTATCAGTGGGCGCAGCACTTAATAAAAGCTGGCAAAGCTTATGTTTGCCACCTGAGTGCTGAACAGGCGCGGGAATACCGCGGTGACACTAAAGTAGCGGGTACCAATAGCCCTTACCGTGACCGCAGTGTTGATGAGAATCTTGCCGAGCTGGCCAAGATGCGCGCCGGCGACTACGACGAGGGCGCGTGTTCGTTGCGCGCCAAAATTAATATGGCCGCGCCCAACTTCAACCTGCGTGACCCAATGTTGTACCGTATTCGTAAGCAGACTCACCATCAGACCGGCGATAAATGGTGTATTTACCCCACTTATGACTTTGCCCATGGTCAGGAAGATGCTATTGAAGGCATTACTCATTCTATTTGTACGCTGGAATTTGCCGATCACCGCCCACTCTATGACTGGTTTACGACTAATTTACCGGTGCCAAGTCAGCCTCGTCAGTATGAGTTTGCCCGCTTGGAACTAAATTATACGGTTACCTCCAAGCGTAAGTTAAAGCAGTTGGTCGATGAGAATCTGGTCGATGGCTGGGATGATCCGCGCATGCCAACTATTGCAGGTATGCGCCGCCGAGGTTATAGCGCCGCCTCTATTCGCAATTTCTGCGACTTAATCGGCGTGACTAAATCTGGCAGCACCATTGATGTCGGCACCTTGGAATACGCGGTACGTGACGACCTGAATGAAAATGCACCGCGCGCCATGTGTGTGCTCGACCCCGTTAAAGTTGTTATCGATAACTTTGCCGAGTGCAATGCTGACGGTAAGGTAGAATTGTTATCACAGCCCGCGCATCCAAATCGCGCAGAGCTCGGTAAACGTCAACTGCCTTTCACTGAAACCCTTTACATAGATCGCGCTGACTTCTCCGAAGATACCACGTTATCTCGCAAAAAATTTAAGCGTCTGGTGGCGGGTGAATACGTGCGCTTGCGCGGCGCTTATGTGATCAAATCTAACGATGTCGTCAAAGATACCGACGGCAACATCACCGAGCTACACTGCACTGCAGTGCCTAATACGGTGGGCGAGAATCCGCCCGAAGGTATTCGCCCGCGCGGTGTGATTCACTGGGTCAGTGCTGTGCAAAATATTGACTGTGAAGTGCGTCTGTACGATCGCCTGTTTAATACTGCCGCCCCAGATGCCGGTGACAAAAACTTTATCGACGCGCTCAATCCTAAATCGCTAAAGATTATTCAGGGCTGCAAAGCAGAGCTTGGTTTGCAAAACGCACAAGTTGAACAGAGCTATCAGTTTGAGCGCGAAGGTTATTTTTGCCTCGACAGTAAACACAGCAGTGATGAAAAATTTGTTTTTAATCGTGCCATAGGCTTAAAAGACAACTGGGCGAACAAGGTTTAACCATGACATTAAAAATATACAATACCAAAACTCGCCAGAAAGAAGTGTTTCAACCGTTGGTTGCGGACCAGGTTAAGATGTATGTCTGTGGGCCCACTGTTTATAATTTTGTGCACATCGGCAATGCTCGTCCGGTGGTCGTCTTCGATACACTTTTCCGCCTGCTGCAAACACAATTTAAAGATGTCACCTACGCGCGCAATATTACCGATATCGACGACAAGATCATGAATGCAGCGGCGGAGCAGGGCATTGAAATTTCGGAGTTAGCATCAACTTTTGCTGCCGAGTTTGAATACGACATGGCTGAGTTAAATAACTTGGCCCCAAGTATTACACCTTACGCTACCGATCACTTGCCAGAAATGATCGCCATGGTCGAAAAACTGATCGAAAAAGGTCATGCTTATGCCTCAGAAGGGCATGTACTCTTCGCAGTGAAATCCATGGCAGACTATGGCAAGCTCTCAAACCGCACTCTAGACGATATGCTCGACGGTGCTCGCGTTGAAATAGCTAGCTATAAAAAATACGCCGGGGACTTTGTCCTTTGGAAACCGTCTGCCGATGATGAGCCCGGCTGGGCAAGCTCATGGGGTCGGGGTCGACCTGGCTGGCACTTGGAATGCTCGGCGATGATTAAAAAACATCTTGGTGAAACTATAGATATTCACGGCGGTGGTCGCGATTTGATTTTTCCACATCATGAAAACGAAGTGGCGCAAAGCTGCTGCGCCAACGACGCTGATGAGTATGTGCGTTACTGGATGCACAATGGCTATATTAATATCGGCGGTGAGAAAATGTCCAAGTCGCTGGGCAATTTCCACACCGTGCGTGATTTATTAAAGCAGTTTAAGGGCGAGGTGATTCGTTTCGCTCTGTTGTCAGCGCAATACCGTTCAGAGATGGACTTTTCACCTGAGTTGCTGGAGGGGTCAAAATCAAGCCTTGATTCACTTTATGGCGCACTGCGCGACAGCGCTTCTGTGTCACCTGACAGTAGCGTTAGTATCAATGAAGAACCCGGTTACTTGGCATTACTCGATGATCTGAGCACGCCCATCGCCATTCGAGAATTGCATCAACTTGCCAAATCATTAAATAAAGCAGATATAGCCGATAAGCCGCGCATAAAAGCGACCTTGCTTAAATTGGCGGGCATCATGGGCTTGCTCGGCAGTGATGCAGAAGAGTGGTTTACCACCAATGTTTCCGACGATGGCATTGCTGCCACCGACATTGAAGCTTTAATTCTTGAGCGCACTCAGGCTAAAAAAGATCGAGACTTTGCTCGCTCCGACGCGATTCGGGATGATTTATTGGCCCAAAATATTGTTCTAGAGGACTCGCGCGAAGGCACTAAATGGCGCCGCCAAAGCTAAACATAGCAACCAAGGATGACACATGACTGATACAACAATTCATTTAGGTTCAACCGTGCAAGGCGGCACTATTGCGCCCGAATTCCGTTTTCGTCGCCTGCGCCGCAGCAATGCATTGCGCCAGCTGATGCGAGATACCACCCTCTCGGTTGACGACTTTATCCTGCCGATTTTTGTTGAAGAGGGTATTAAAGAACCTGTTGAAATTGCTTCAATGCCAAATGTTTTTCGCTATCCAGAGAGTCAGCTAGGCGGCGTTGTTCAACGCGCTTGGAACTTGGGCATTAAAGCGGTAGTTCTATTTGGTGTTTCACATCATAAAGATGAGTGTGGCAGCGATACTTGGTCGCAAGACGGCTTGATGGCGCGCATGATTCGCATCGCTAAAGCGGCGCAACCGCAGATGCTAGTGATTAGTGATAACTGTTTTTGCGAGTATACCGATCACGGTCATTGCGGCGTGGTCGATACACACGAGGATGACGTCGACAACGACGCAACTCTTATTAATTTACAGCAACAGGTGATAACGGCGGCGGCGGCGGGCGTTGATATGATTGCCCCGTCAGGCATGATGGACGGTATGATCCTGGCCATTCGTCAGGCGCTGGATGAAAATGGGTTTCCTCATATACCTGTCATGAGCTATTCCACCAAGTTTGCCTCTGCATTCTACGGCCCATTTCGAGACGCGGTTGATTCCAACTTTAAAGGTTCGCGCAACACTTACCAGATGGATCCGTGTAATGGTCGCGAGGCGTTGGCCGAATCCATGCAAGATGAAATGGAAGGCGCCGATATCCTAATGGTAAAGCCAGGGCTAGCGTACCTAGATATTATTGCCGAAATTCGCGCTAATTCCTCGCGTCCATTGGCGGTTTATCATGTCAGTGGTGAATACGCGATGATTAAAGCGGCCGCCGCGGCAGGTGTTATTGATGAGAGGGCGGTGGTTTTAGAGACTATGACGGCCTTTAAACGCGCCGGCTGTAATCTGATTATTACCTACTATGCCGAACAGTTAGCCCAATGGCTAAAACCCTAACAGGAAGAAATCGACGCTATGAAATTGATTTGTATTGCGGCGGCCGTTTTGTTGCTAAACGCTTGCTCTGCTGAAGTTGGCTCCGATACTTGGTGTGCTGATATGAAAGAAAAACCTAAGGGCGAGTGGAGTAGCAATGACGCGGGCAGCTTTGCCAAGCATTGCGTGTTTAAGTAATGACGCCCACGCAAAAAGTCGCGCTTTATATGGCTATTATTATCGGCAGCGCCACCTTGTTAGTAGCTGGTTCTGCATTAATATTTTTTGCCAATACTGACATCGTTCCCGGCAGCGAACACTGGTGTGATGTACAGACAGAGTTATCGCATGAAGCTTGGCAGGAAACCGACTTTGCAATATTTGCGAAAGAGTGCCTCGACCCTGCACCGATTATCTACTGATTATGTTTTTTGAAGATACTCGTCATAATTTCTTCTCTCCTGTCACAGGTAAATACCGCGAATTAGCCGTGCAGTGCCTGCGGTTGCTGTATCAACGCCTTTACACAGATTTGCGCGATTACGGCTACTCTCTGAATCGCGAACAGCTGATGGATATTTTCCTGGAGGCTATCGCGCGAGCACCAGTGTTGGACTTAGGAGGGGAATCGGAAATTGATTGTGACCCCGACATTAAGGAGGGCCGCTTTAAATCACCGCGTGAACTGGCGACCTTTATTCTTAATCGTTTAATGGAATTCGGCTGGATTGAAAAACAGGTCGATGATGCCACTTTACAAAGCACTTTTGGCTTTAGTCGTGTTGGTCGGTTATTCACTCAGCCATTTATTGAGATTGACAGCGCTCGAGTACGCACTCGTCACCGCAACACTCGCAACACTCGCAACAGTTTAAAAGCCTTTGTCGATAGTGGCGAAGTGCATGATCTGCTCGATGCGTGCGAATATTCCGAGCGAATAATTAGTGATTTCACAGATATTATTACCGAGTTAGAAGAACGCAAAAGGCAATTGGTGCGTGAAGTCGAGGCGCGCCAGTTAGTACAGCAAGCCAGCGAAGAGTTTTTCGATTTTATGGAAAAACGTTTTCAGCCCGATATTGCCGTGCGTTTATCGGCCGATAGCGTTGAGAAATATCGCGATGAAATAGGTGAGCTAGTTACCAAGATTCGCCGCAAACGCAAGGAGTGGAAATCCGAAGTTGAGTTTAAATTACGTCAGCTTATGCCCGATCAAGTGGCGCCTGGTCAGTCACTACTATGGAACTTACTGGACGCTATCGACGCTCGCTTGCGTAATGCTAGTGAAGTTATGCTGCCGGCTCTGCGCCGCGCACTGCACAGCTTTACCCAGCGCGCCGACATAATTATGCGTCAGTTAAGCTTTTTGTCGACACAGCAAAATAATAATGTGTTGGAGTTGTGTCAGCAGTTGTCGGCGTTAAAACCAAAAGAGCAGTCCGCTCGTTTAAACGCGGCGGGCGATTTGTTATTGAGTGTTCGAGCCGGCTTTGTCGATCCATCACAGGTTCGGTTGCAGGCTGCCAGAGCGCAGCGTGTGGTCGACAGTCGACTCGCCGCCGAGCATGTCGTGTTTGATGTTAACGCTAGGCGTGAGTTGCATATACAGGCTTTACTTGATCAAGCTTTTGTCGTCAGTGACAGTTCTGTGCGCGACTACATTCATCGGGCATTGAGTCAGGGAAAAGTTGTTGATACTGCCTGTTTGCCTATACAAACGGCGCGTGATTTCCTCGCGGTTTCTCACGCTATTGAGGTGGCCGCTAGCAGCAATCTCGATAGCGGTTTGCGTTTTTTAGTTGAGCCAGCGGGTGAAACTATTAGCAGTAAATATTTTCATGCGATTGACCGTTTTAGTATTTCTTTAATTGATATCGCTGATGAGGAAGCAAAAGATGAATAGTTTTCTGCAGTTGTTGAGCCCGGTGTTACAACAAGAAGGTGTCAGCACCGATAGATTCAGTGAATTATTGTTGCGGCTGCTCGATTACGGTGTGTTATGTCGTAACGATTCCCAAACTGAGCAACAATATTACGACTTGTATGTGCGTGTTGAAGATATTGTGACGGACTACTTTGAGCTAATTGGTGTGCGTTTATTGCACGATAGCCGTTTTCAATTTGTTCGTGTTATTCCACCGGGCGCTCGGGTGCCAGGGCTTGAGGATGAAACTGACTCACCTTTTAATGGCGGTTTACGCGCGCGTATGAATCAGCAAGACGTGGCGCTGGTTTTGGTGTTGCGCACCGAATATGACAAGGCTCTAGGTGAGGGACAGATTGACGAACTGGGATGTGTGCGCATATCTCTGGAG
>CAWVSV010000096.1:0-7947 GCA_963933095.1 uncultured Cellvibrionales bacterium | reverse complement strand
ATATTTAAAAATGCCAATAGGTTTTACAGCTAACAAGGTGCGAGTGCTTTTAAGTTACGGCGCTAATCGCATCGGGCAGCAGTCAACGGTAGGCTTGAATTAGCGCCATAAAAGCCACCAATATTAACAGCGCTAGCGTGACGGTAAAAAAAGCATGAGGCCGAATAAATATTCTGACGGCAAATGCAGGCGGCATGAAATTTTTCGAAAAACTTACCCGTTTAGGCTGCCAGCTGTTGCAATAGATGCTGGCGAATATCGCTGTGTTTTGACACGATCCAGTCAGCATCGGCCATGCCCGTATCTATGATCTTATTTACATCCGTATTGATGCCTATATCGCTAACATGGTCGTACGAGTAACGTCGGTTTAGGCCTGCGCAGCAAATACCCGCCGCCTGTGCAGCTTTAATGCCATTGGCGGAGTCTTCGATGGCGAGGCATTCACGGCTTTGCAACCCGAGGGCTGTTAAGGCCAGTTGATATCCTTCGGGGGCGGGTTTGCTGTGCGGGGTGTCTTGGCCGGTGACAATGACAGCAAAATAGTCAGCTAAACGATGCCAATAAAGGCCGCTGAGTACTGTGGCTTTGTCACTGTTAGAGACCAGTGCCAGTGTGATGTTGTGATGGCGGCAAAAGTGCAAGGTCTGCAAAACACCTTCGACTAGGGGGATTGACTGCTGTTGTAAATGAAGTTTGAGCCTGTGGTTATAAATAGAGGTTAAAACCTGCGGGTTTATCGCGAGTTCAAACTGGCGAACGATAGTCGCAACTTGGCGGGGAATACTCATGCCTAACAAGTGGCGTGCATAATCTGCGAAGTCTAACTGTAAGCCGATATCGTCTAATACGGAATGCCACAATTGATGATAAATAATGTCTGAATCAAACACGGTGCCGTCGCAGTTAAGCAGTAGGGCTTTAATGGTCATTGTCTGTTGTCCTAGTAAAACGGGCCCCTCAAGCTTTAAAGAGCACCAAGGGGCAAGCTTCTCAGCAGTGCAAGGGCTTAATGGCTAGACACTAGGTGGCGCGATTGCTGGGGAGTAAATACTTGAATGTTGACGCGGCGCTCTATCGCGTATTGCTCGGCATTGCCGGTACTGGCGGTTGCTTGACGGGAACCGTGTGAGTAGCGTTCGATGCGTTCAGGTTCGATGCCCGACTTCAACAACGCGTCGGCGACACTGCGGCTGCGGTAGTCTGCCAGTACGTTGTTGTATTCGTCGGTACCGCGTGGATCAGCATGGCCGTCGAGACGCACTTGCAGCTGTGGCTGTGTGCTGAGCAGTTTGGCCAAAGACGCTACGCGTTCTCGACCTCTGGCCGTAAGCTCGTCTTTACCGGTGTGAAACAGTACCTGAAAATCTAGGCTGTTAAGTGCCAGTGCTTGCAGTGCTTGTTCGCGCGTGTCTGCTAAAGAGCGTGCCGCCATTAATTCGCGGCGCAGTTCTGCGGTTTGAGCCTCGGCGGTAGCCAAGTCGAGCGTGGTTTGCTGCAGTTGGTCGGCGTCGGCAATTTTATCGACAAAAAAAGAGCTGGCCAGCAAGCCAATAAAAGCGCCGGCGGGGCCACCCGCTGCCGTGCCCACTAATATTGATGAAAATACCGTGGCCCCTTGTTTGGCCTGGGTGGCCTTTGACAGTGTTTTGTTGTCGCTGGCGCTGGCAAATGGTGCGGCAGCTATCATCACTAAGCCGGTGATAGCGGCGGTTTTTTTAAAGCGTTTTTTGAAACTTTTTTTGAAGTGCGTCATGGGGGTGATCCTTTTGTTTTTTTAAGTGGGTACAAGCTGTTGTTTGGCCTTGAACTCATTAAACAAAAAGAATCTGGCAGTGCAGCGGTTGAATAGGGCAATCTGCCGAGCAAATATGATGAAAAAAGGCAGAAGGGGTGAGGCGTTATATCCCCCCTTACTATTGTCGCTAATGTACTGCTTCATTAGCGGCGCGATAAGCACTGTCGGGATTATCCTGATGATAAAATTCATCAAAGAATTCACTGATAACTTCCTCTAGGCGTTGGCGTGCGGCATCTATGGCGTCGCTTTGCCCTTTAATACGCAACTCTGCCACTTTGCCCTGTAAAAATTGAAAGGCCGAGCCAAGCTGTATGTCTATTTCTAGTGGTAATTTAAATTCGTGTTGCATTAAGTAGGCAAGAATTACCGTGATGGCGTTGCACATTTTTGCGCTGTTGGGGTCGAGTTTGATGCTGGCCAATTGAATTTGCGGCCATAAATCATCGGGCAGCGCTTCAATTAAATCGCAACTAATATCGCGTGCTATACCGGCTTCATATAATAGGTCGAGTATTTCGCTGGGAATTAGATCCCAGCGACTATCGGCATGAAGATTTTCTACTTTTTGTGCTTTCATAATATCTTCCTATAGTTGTGCAGAAATATGTAAACCATTCGTTATCTCAACGATTTCTGACCATTTTTCTTCGGCCTCTTGCAAACTGGTGTAGCGCCAGCAATCATCGTTAAGCATTAATTCATGCAACAGTGCATTATTCAGTTTGTGGCCACTTAAAAGCCCTTTAAACGAACCAATAATGGCGGCGCCAGCTAAACTTAAATCGCCAATGGCATCGAGCGCTTGATGGCGCGCGAACTCATTGTTAAAACGTAACCCCTCTTTATTTTGTATTTTTCCGCCATCGAACAGCACCGCGTTTCGGAGTGAACCACCGCGGGCTAGGCCTAGTTTGTTCATGGTGTGCAATTGTTCTTGCAAGAAAAATGTTCGTGCCGAGGCTAATTCGCGGCTAAAAGCTTGCGCGTTAATGGGGCACGCATAGTGTTGTTCACCAATATTTTCTTGCTCACAGTTAATGTTGACCTCGACGGTGGGTGTGCTGTTGGGCGTTAAACTGACACGTTGTTCTCCCTCGCAAATACTGACCGGTTTGGTGATAACAATGGCGCGTCGCAAACTGGTTTGAGGCGTGACCCCCGTCTGTTCAATTAACTTCACAAAAGTCATCGAGCTACCGTCCATACACGGTACTTCTGGCGAGTCGAGTATCACCCGTGCGTTGTCGATACCGCAGGCATAAAGCGCCGCCATTAAGTGTTCGATGCTGCTAACAGAGGTGCCGCTAGAGTTGGCAATGGTGGTTGACATACGGGTGTCGGTAACCATATTCCAGCGTGCATGAACTTCAGCGCGAGCAGGGTCTAAATCGCGGCGATGAAAAATAATGCCGCTATTGTCCTCAGCCGGCATCACCGTCATGGTGACCGGTAAGCCTGAATGTAAACCAACACCGATGCAGGATATGCACTCGCGCAGGGTATGTTGGTAGTACTTGCTGTGTGTATGCATTTGAGTGTTTTCCATGACTAGCCCCTATTAATTACCTCACCTTTATTGTGCTAAAACTTGGGCGTTGTTAATTGTCAGCTGACGCCAACTTAGAGTCTGGTTGGTATCATTTTCTGCCATGGAGTTGTCATCTGGCGCCAGATGGTTATTCTTGTGTATGAAGGCGCAGGAACTCGGTCTTTATGCAGGCATATGGAGCACAGCTATGGCAGATACAGCACTTTCATCTTGGGCGTTATTAATTTGGCAGGCATTGCAGGCCGAGGGTCTAAATACGCGTCAAATTTTTGAGCAGGCCGGTATTGATCCCACGCTCTTGAGCGACGGTGGCGCCCGTTTTGAATCTGAGTCGATGCGCAACTTGTGGCGTGCCGTGGCCGAACATAGCAATAACCCTTGTATCGGCATCGAAGTGGGTAAGCGCTGGAGCCCGGTGAGTTTTCATGCGCTAGGGTATGCATGGCTGGCCAGTCAAAGTTTACAAGATGCTATGCAGCGATTTTGTCGCTATGCCAAGGTGGTAAATACGCAGCTGGTGACATATCTGTCGAGAAGTGGTTTAAATTATTCATTTTCATTTCAGTCGCAACAGGACTGGACACACGATTTACCACAGGTGTTAGATGCGGCTTTTATTGCACTTATCACTATGTGCCGACTCTTATTAGGGCCGCAGTTTGCACCAGTGGAAATACGTTTAACGGTAGCGGCTTCAGCGTCTACGCCAATTTTAGAGGCGGCTTTAGGGGCGCCGGTTGTGTGTGGCTGTGAAATCAATGAAATGATTATTGCACGCGCCGATGTTGAGCGATCGCTGCCAGGGGCGAGTGCAGAGTTGTTGCGCGTTAATGAACATTTGTTGCAGGATTACTTAAAGCGTATTGAGGCGAGTAGCATTGCTCAGCAAGTTGAGCGCACAGTGCTTGAATTGCTGCCGTCGGGTGAGGCGAGCGAGCAAACCATTGCCGCTTCACTAAACATGAGTGGTCGCAGTATGCAGCGCCGCTTAAGTGAGGAGGGCACCAGTTTTAGTCATATTGTTCAGGCGACTCGCGAAACTATGTCGGGTCAATATATTCGCGAAAATAGATTAAGTTTAAGCGAGATAGCCTATTTATTAGGTTTCTCGGAACAGGCCAATTTTTCGCGGGCGTTTAAGCGCTGGTACCAGTGCTCGCCAAGTGATTACCGTAAAGAGGTGCTAAAAATTCCCGCCTAACAGCTTAGCAGGCATCATCTAGAGCGGCGTGAACTAGCCATCCAATAGCCTTGCTACTTATTATTTTTATCATCAAATTGAGGCGGGCGATTTTCTTCTGTCGCCCGGTCTAGAATACCTATATCGAGTACGGGGGCAGCATCAATGTGTTGGGCGTCCATCATTTGCGCCACTCGCTGCAGGGAGGCAATCATCATCGTTTGCTCCCAGTCCTGTAAATCATTGAATTGACGCACAAAGTTTTCTTGTAAAGGCGTCGGGGAGTCTTTAAGAGCGACAACCCCGAGCTCAGCTAATTGCACTAAAACCTTGCGCTTATCTGTTTGGCTGCGCTCGCGTCGCACAAAACTCTTTTTCTCTAGACGGTCCACTATAGAGGTCACTGTGGCCTGACTGAGGCTAACTTTATTCGCTAGCTCACCGACGGGCAGGTCGTCGGCTTCGCGCAGGCTTTGAAGAATAAGTAGTTGTGGTGCCGTCAACCCTACGGTCTTGCTGAGATACTTGGAGTGCAGGTCAGTGGCGCGAATAACGCGTCGCAGGGCAATAAGTACATCATCAGCTCTATTCATTCGACGGCTCAAGTTCAAGCGAGCTGGCATTAGCTCGGAGGGGGAGACCATCGATTATAACTCTCTTTTAGCTATTCTATAGTGCTATTTGATGTATTTGGTTGCAGTCAAGGTCAATGCTTATGTTAAAGGGGCGGGCCAGAGGCTATTATTTTGATCATGCTTTCATCTGAATATTCATCGTACACTATGTATATATTTTCAATCGTGTACTATGTATTCTGAATTTTTGGCTTCTGTCTAAACGGAGAAAAATTCAATATATACGTATTAAAAAGGCAATATTAGGTTAAATTTTACTTTTTTTAGCTGCTTTTTGCTTATTAAAGTTACCATCTATCTATCGTAAAAGATGTAAATTGGTGAGATTATCACAGAGAAAAGCTTAGAGAACGATTTAAAGGCGGGCGAAATACAGTTTCGTCGACCCAACAGCCAAGATGGCTTGGCACTACAGCAATTGATCGCTCGGTGTCCGCCACTTGATAAAAACTCCACCTACTGCAATCTACTGCAGTGCCATCATTTTTCTGATACCTGTGCCCTCGCCGAGCAAGATGGCGAACTGCTGGGTTTTGTTTCAGGTTACCGCTTACCCAGTGACCCCGGCGTACTATTTATATGGCAATTGGCGGTGAGCCCTGAGGCGCGCGGTGAGGGCTTGGCGATTCGTCTTCTGCAGCAACAGCTCTCGAGCGATTTACAGCCACCGGTTCGCTACTTACACACAACGATAAATCCGGGTAACACAGCGTCATGGTCCGTTTTTGAACGGCTGGCCCAGCAGTTGGAGGTGGAGTCTACCCGGAGCCTGTTATTTGCTCGAGATAGCCACTTCGACGGTGAGCACGACGATGAAGTGCTGCTCAGTATTGGACCTATGCCAAGTTTGTTAACGCAAACACAGGCGGATATTAATGACACAGGTCGCTTGACGGCATCCTCAGAATTGCTTGCTGGAGAATAAATTGAAAATTTTTGAAGACATTGAATCTGAAGTCCAGAGTTATGCACGTGCTTTTCCACGTGTTTTTAATCGCGCCTTAGGCTGCGAAATGTTTGACCGTGATGGTACTCGCTATCTAGATTTTCTGGCTGGTGCCGGTACCCTTAACTACGGACACAACCACCCGTTGTTTAAAAAAGTTTTAATTGAGTACATTGAACGCGACGGCATTACTCACGGATTAGATCTGCATACTCAGGCTAAGGGTGAGTTTTTGCAGTCGTTTAACGAAAATATTTTAAAGCCACGCAAACTTGAATATGTGGTGCAGTTTACTGGCCCCACCGGGACCAATGCGGTTGAAGCAGCCCTCAAAATTGCCCGTAATGTTACTGGTCGCGGCAATATCGTCAGTTTCACCAATAGTTTTCATGGCGTCACTATGGGGTCTTTGGCGGCTACTGGTAATTCTCATCATCGCGGCGCAGCCGGTGTTACCTTAGGCGGCGTTACCCGTATGCCTTTTGATGGCTACCTTGGCGATGGTATAGACACCACTGCTTATTTAGATAAAGTCCTGAGTGACTCGTCCAGTGGTATCGATTTACCCGCCGCAGTAATCGTTGAAACTATACAGGGTGAGGGTGGCATCAATGTTGCAAGCACTAGCTGGTTAAAGAATTTGCAAGCCGTGTGTCGCAAGCATGATGTTTTGTTGATTGTCGATGATATTCAGGCGGGCTGTGGTCGCACCGGCACCTTTTTCAGTTTTGAAGAATCGGGTATTCAGCCTGATATCGTTACCTTGTCTAAATCTTTGGGCGGCTACGGCTTGCCATTTGCCTTGGTACTGATGAAACCGGAGCTGGATCAGTGGAAACCCGGTCAGCATAACGGTACCTTCCGTGGTAATAACTTGGCTTTTGTTACCGCTAGGGCGGCTATTGAACACTATTGGTGCGATGACAAATTCCAGCAGGAAGTGCTCGCTAAAGGCGTATATATTGGCATGCGCTTGGAACTAATGGCCGATAAATATGGCGAGGAGCGTTTCTCTACTCGCGGCCGCGGTATGTTTCGCGGTATTAACTGTATCACCGGCGAGCTGGCCAATAAGATCACTCGCAGCGCTTTTCAGAAAGGTCTGATTATCGAAACCAGCGGTGCTGAAGATCATATTGTAAAAATATTTTGCCCGCTTATTATTTCCCAAAAACAGTTGTCTGAGGGGATGGATATTTTAGAACGCAGCGTAGCCGAAGTGTGTGGGCAGGAAGATAAGTTCCCAGTCGAGCATGACTTTTTTGCCTGCAGTGCTTAACCACCTGATCATCTAATAGGGTTTTTAAAATGATTGTTCGCCAATTACAAGATGCTGAAAAAACAGATCGCAAGATAGTCAGCGAGGGATGGGATTCAACTCGTCTATTGTTGAAAAATGACAATATGGGCTTTTCTTTTCATATTACCACCATTTATAAAGCTGCCGAGTTACCGTTGCATTATCAGAATCATCTGGAGTCTGTGTACTGTGTTTCTGGTGAGGGCAGTGTCGAAGATTTAGCGACCGGAAAAATTCATCCAATTACTCCTGGCACTATTTATATTCTCGACCAAAACGACAAACATATATTACGTGCCACCGAGGAGATGAAAATGGCCTGTGTATTTAATCCACCATTGCATGGCAAAGAGGTGCACAATGCCGAAGGGGCCTATGAGCTTGAAGCAGAAGTAATTGCTGATTAAATCTGTAGCCTATTGATCTAATAAAAAAGCGAGCTTTACTGGTTTTTTTATTTATAAATTTTTATATCTGTTTAATTGTTGAGGTCGTCAAACCCATGCTAATTAGTTTTCTGCTCTTTCTCGCTCTGT
>CAWVSV010000095.1:0-8167 GCA_963933095.1 uncultured Cellvibrionales bacterium | reverse complement strand
AAACCATATAAATTTTCTTAAATTTGTATTAAAACCACTAAAACCAGCCAGAACTTGCCAAGATTGCACTTTTAAGATGTGCAGAAACCTCATCTTCCGAGACAAAGAAACGGTAGCTACAACTGGACTCAGCCTTTTTAAACGGGCTGTTAACCGGCGCACTCAACTCGATGGTTAAACGCGGCACACCGGCGCTACGACTTTGATTAAAACTGCTATTCCACTCGACCAGTAAGTTGCGACGCACTAGGGCAACCGCCTCGGCCTCACTGTCGGCTTTAACAAAACGACAGACCACAAAGCCAGAAAAAAAATCGCCGCGATCCCCCGCCTCGACAAAAATTCCGCGACCACAAACAACTACGCGATATCTCGCAATCATTTTAGCAACTTTATTAACTGTTTCAGCAATCATGGCACTCACCGGCTACTCCTTACCCCATGAAATTATAGCGAATACTGCCGAAGAAATTTGAATATTGTCAGCAGCAAAGTTTCAACTTACCTGTAATTCTGTCGTATCGTTCATCATCGCCGCGCTTAAACGGCACGTTTATGGCAATTCGTGGCTTAAATTATTTTTCCATAGGGGCAATTGTTAGACTCACGATAGGATTGAAGCATGCCCGCAATACTTTTAAACGGCAAGCCCATCCGTTTTGGCGAGGCGCCCATGAACATAATAATAGCATTAATGCCGTTATTGCCAATAAAGCCCGGAATGAATTCGCACGCCATAAAAAATTACTAACGAGCCATGAAACACTTATATCTAGCGTTAGAGCAATCGATTCCTAAGACTAGGCAATGGCGCCAAACTTAACGGCACTAACGATAATAACTAAGCCGGTGAGAATTAGAGCGAATAAAACCAAGATCGCACACTTAGTCCCGACTCGCTCGCCAGTGACTAACTGCTTGCGCGGGGCGACAGCCTAGCATAAGTAACCAATAAGTAGCCTTAGACTCGCGGCCACCGATTTATGCATAGTTAGTGTGAATGTCTTTATTTAAGCGCGTATTTGACTATTATCTTTTTCAACAGACTCAAATTGTCGACCTGCCGTAGTCCCTCATTGCGCAGCCATTGCAAAGCTAAATTGCGACTACCGAATAGGCGTTTAAATGCCTCCATTACCGCCATCATCATTAAGTTATCGCTGAGACGACGACGCTGATAGCGACGCAAAATAGACATGTCATGCAGCGGTACTTGCCGCTGTACAGCGCGCGAAATTTCTTCGCTCAATGCCATAGCGTCGAACAGCCCCAAGTTCACACCCTGCCCAGCAAGCGGATGAATAGTGTGGGCTGCATCGCCTACCAGAGCAATATTATGTTGCACATAATGCTTGGCATGGCGCTGCCGCAGGCCGATAGCATAGCGTTTATCGACCCACTCAATGACACCAAGCTTGTGCTCAAAAGCCAAGCCAAGGCGTCGACAGAAATCCGCCTCGTTTAGTGCCATTAACTCTTTCGCCAAATCGTTCTCGCAAGACCAGACGATAGAGCAGTGGTGTTCACTGCCGCGATCACTCAGAGGTAAAAATGCCAGCGGTCCGGTCGTCATAAAACGCTGCCAAGCAGTAAATCCATGACTCTTTGCAGTCCGGACTGTGGTGACAATCGCCTGGTGGCCATAATCCCACTCACGCATGGCGAAGGCGGCACTTTTGCGGATATGAGACTCGGCGCCGTCGGCGGCAATTAATAGTGACGCCTGCACAACGACACCACAGTCCAGAGTGACTGCAATACCTTCACCCTCGGTGCGTCGAAAAGATTTCACTCGCTGTGGCTGCAACAAATCAATATTGGTACAAGCACTTAACTGCCGATGAATGGCCATTAGCGCCACTGAGTTTTCGACAATATGGCCAAGGGCGTCAGTGCGCTGATCGCGACTGTCAAAATGAATATGGCCATTGCCCTCTCCATCCCACACTTGCATATCGCGGTAGGGGCAGTGGCGCTGCTGTTCGATACCTTCCCAGGCGCCGATTGTGTGTAAAAAATTTTGTGACGTTTTAGTTAGCGCCACGACTCGTGGATCAAACTGCTTGCAACTGGGCTCGACCAATATCGGGCTCGCCTCAACCACCGCAATATTAACAGCAGAACAGGCTTTGGCCACCGCTACCGCAAGCGCAGCACCGACTATACCCGCGCCAACAATCACCACGTCATAATTTTTTTTCACGGCTGTAACCTCGCGCCCGCATGATTAAATACACCGATAGTCTGCTCGACCGACAACACCCACTTCAAAGCCAGAATACGCTTGTAATGCATTTTCACTGCTGCAACCTCGCGCTGCCGCTAAATGTACCCATGGCTTGTTCCGCCAGAGCCTGCTTGGCCGGCGGCACACACTCTAGACCAATAAAGCCAAGCGCCCGCAGCGCAGCAAAAGGCAGACTACTATTGGTGAAAATTTGGCTAATAGCGTGGCTAAAGCCAATGGTTGCCTTTTGATCAAAGCTCTGGCGCTGTTGATAGCGCTGTAGTATCGGCAGCTGCCCCAACGGTTGGTTTTTGGCAGTCAATAACTCATCCACCAAAATCGCGCAGTCACGCAGCGCCAAGTTAAAACCCTGTCCCGCCACGGGGTGTAAAAAGTGCGCGGCATTGCCCATCAGCACCAAGTGTGTACGCACTTGCTCACGGGCAATAATAAGCTGCAGCGGGTAGCTGTGGCGCAGCCCGACTTTCACCAAACGCCCTAATCGATGGCCAAAACGCTGCTGTAGCTGCGCTAAAAAGTCGGCGTCGGCAAGGCTAGTAACTTGCGCCGCCTGCTCGGTAGGCAGGGTCCATACCAGCGCCGCATGTCTGGCATTATGCGATTCACCCAGCGGCAATAGTGCCATAGGTCCGGTGTTAGTAAAGCGTTCGTAGGCCACCCCTTGATGCGCTTGGCTCAGTTCAACATTGGCGATAATAGCCTGCTGTTGATAATCGACTCGATCCGCCTCAATACCCACGGCTTGACGCAATCTAGACTCAGCGCCATCGCAGATCAAACACAGCGAAGTGGTCAGCAAGAGTGCCTCATCACCGCGCTTTACGCTGAGTTGATAACCGTCTTTTTTGGGCTGTAAGCTTTCCACTTGCGCGGGCGCGATCACGGTAAGATTAGAATAGCGGGGTAATTGCTGCAACAACACCGAGCCCAACCAAGCGTTTTCGATAACCGCACCAACTGGCTTATCCGCTTCTATTAAAGTGCCGCCAAGATGGCCCTTATCAGAAATGTGCACACGACTGATGTCAGTGGTGTGATTTTGTAGCGTCTGCCAAAGTCCGAGCTGTTGAAATATGTCGATACTACCGCGCGACAGCGCCGTAGAGCGGGCATCAAAATTAGGCTGATAGTGCGCGTCGTCATCTGATGATAATACTTGCGATTCAATGAGAGCAATCGACCACTGTTTATTGGCCTGCGCCAATAAGATAGCGAGGCTCGCTCCCACCATACCTCCACCAACAATAATAATATCGAAATATTGCTTCAACGCAGTCGTCATAGTTCAACTCCAAAAGCCACACGGCACCCGACTCTATAGCCCCCACCGACGGCAATGATATCAAAGTATTGCTTCAACTCAGTCGTCATAGTTCAACTCCAAAAGCCACACGGCACCCGACTCTATAGCCCCCACCGACGGCAATGATATCAAAGTATTGCTTCAACTCAGTCGTCATAGCTCAACTCCAAAAGCCACACGGCACCCGACTCTATAGCCCCCACCGACGGCAACGATATCAAAGTATTGCTTCAACTCAGTCGTCATAGCTCAACTCCAAGAGCCACACGGCATCCGACTCTATAGGCCCCACCGACGGCAACGATATCAAAGTATTGCTTCAACTTAGTCGTCATAGCTCAACTCCAAAAGCCACACAGCTCCCGACTCTAGAGCCCCCCGACGATAAAGATACAAAGTATTGCTTCAGCTTAGCCTTCACTAAAGATACAAAGTATTGCTTCAGCTTAGCCTTCACAGCTCAGGCCCCAAAGGCGACACTGCGCCCACTTCTATGGCCGCCACCGACGATATCCATATGTGAATTCAGTTAACTGATATCCAATGCCTGCTGATACTGGTCATTCATCAAATTTTCAATCTCGGCGACACTAGTCGGCACATTCTTGGATAACACTTCGCAGCCGTCCTTGGTGATCAGCACGTCGTCTTCGATACGAATACCGATACCGCGCCAGCGCTCTTCAACCTGTTCATTACTTGGCGACACATAAATACCGGGTTCCACCGTCATGGTCATACCAGGCTCCAGCAGACGCCATTGGCCAGCGACCTTGTAGTCACCAACATCGTGAACGTCCATACCCAGCCAGTGGCCAATACGATGCATATAAAACTCTTTGTAACTTTCGCTTTTAATAGCCTCCTCGAGCGGTCCTTTAAGCAAACCCAGCTCGATTAAGCCCGCGGTGATCACCTGCACCGAGGCCTCGTGAGGATCATTCCAGTGATTGCCGGGCACGACCTTAGAGAAAGCCGCTCGCTGCGCTTTTAGCACCAGCTCATAAAGCTGTCGCTGCGGGTCTGAGAATTTGCCATTGACCGGAAAAGTGCGGGTAATATCGGCGGCATACATGCCGTATTCACAGCCGGCATCAATTAGCACCAAATCACCGTCGCACAGCTTGGCGCTATTATTGATGTAGTGCAGCGTGCAGGCATTATGGCCGCCACCGACAATGCTGTTATAGGCGGCAAAACGGGCACCACTGCGGCCGAATTCATGCATTATGTCGGCCTCCAGCTGATATTCCCAGACCCCTGGTTTGCAGACCTGCATGGCCCGCACATGGGCGCGGGCTGATATTTCAGCCGCCTTACGCATGATGCCCTGTTCGGCAACGCTCTTAAACAAACGCAGCTCATGTAAGAGGTGGTCCAGATGTAGGAATTCTCCGGGCGGCATGGCACCAGTGCGCACCTTGGCACGAATAGTATTGACCCATTCCATAACCTGAGAATCGAAACTGGAGTCTTTACCCATGGCGTAGTAGACGCGTTCACGGCCCTCGATCAAACCGGGTAAAATTTCATCAATATCATCGATCGGGAAGGCATCATCGGCCAAAAAGTCGGCACAAGCACCAGCTGGACCGGCTCGGTAACCATCCCAGATTTCGCGGCTGACGTCTTTATCGCGGCAAAACAGTACATACTCGCCATGTTCGCGACCAGGGATCAACACCAAAACCGATTCTGGCTCGGCAAAATCTGATAAATAGAAAAAGTCACTGTCCTGGCGGTAATGATACTCGGTGTCACGCGATCGGGTTCGCTCTGGCGCGGCAGGCACTATGGCGATGGAGTTTTCATCCATTAATGCCATTAAGGCTTTACGGCGGCGAGCAAATTCTTGTTTGGGTATAGAGGCAACATTCATAACGTCATGTCCATGGTTCGATACACAATACTTAGCGGCTAAAGTAGAGCTTAATGAAGACTAGAGACGCCTTCATCAACGGCACTCACTGCAATTTGATTAAACTCTAAAAACAGCGTTAGCGCAGCCATTCGTACATACTCCGCGACATCAAAAAAGCCCGCCTCGTCCTCTTCACTGCTGCCCTCAACTTCAATTTGTACAATAGCGGCCATATCGCGCAGTGCTTCGGCGGCATCGGCGGGAATTTCGGCCTCAGGCTTAACACCCGCACTGCCAAAGCCACTCAAAAAGCCATGACACCATTCGCCGAGTGCGATAGCACGCAGGTCCAATTCAGAGTCGTCACTAGGCAACATTAATACAAAGCCAAATTCGGCCGACTGTAACTGCTGCAAACTCTCAACCCGCAACTGCTCCAGTGCAGCAGTCACCTCGCCGTCGGCACCTTCAGCTAAATCCAGAAAGTCTAATGCCGCTTGCTGCCAATCAGCAATGTCGGGGCGGGCGCCACCACAAAGCTGACCACAGAGCATACCGTGTAATTCGGCGGCACTGTTAAGTGCACCTTTAGGAATAATTAGATGATTGAGGTTTTCATAGTGAAGGGGAGAATTCGACATTTCAGGGTGATCACTCATACAAAAAAAGGCTCTTGGACTCTAATACAAATAAATCTATCGATAAAAATCTATGCTATCACGAAACACTTTGCCCTTTTATCGACTATATACAAGTAAGTGGTGCTATGCCGGCGCCCAAAAACGCCAAGAAAATCACAGTTAAAACGTTAAAACCCCTTAATTCTTAATACATAGAGGCCATAATCTAGAATCTACTTCAACAATCATTGACCCCCTGCCAAGCGGGTCATATAGTTAACAATTATATATATAACGGCTAATTTCAAATGTCTAACGATTTACTGCAAACGCTGGAAACTAAAGTCGACCTGTTAATTCAGCTTTGCGGGCGCTTAGCCGATGAAAACAGCGAGCTAAAACAGCATGAATCAGAGTGGCTGGTAGAGCGTGCTCGCCTGACTGAAAAAAATGAGCTGGCGCGAAATCGCGTCGAAGCCATGATTAGTCGCCTCAAAAAATTGGAGAATAACGAGTGAGCACCGAAAAGATCTTTGTCAAAATTCTCGATAAAGAATACCAAGTTGCCTGCCCCACAGAAGAAAAAGCCGCGCTAGTTCAGTCCGCAGAAGAGCTAGACAGTCGCATGCGGGCCATCAAAAACTCCGGTGCCATCATCGGCATCGAGCGCATCGCCGTAATGGCTGCACTCAACCTCAGCCACGACCTACTGAAAAGCGAAGGCACCATCAACCCTGTAGCCGAGGAAGACCTGCAGCGTATGCACAATAAGCTTGACGATGCACTGGGGCGTTTAAACTAAACCGCCGATATACCACCTTTTTTGCCCTACTTTTTGAAAGTTAATATTCTGCTTCTAATTTTACTGAGCTATAATCACTCAACCTAGGATGTTAGCGAGTCGATTCAGTCCCTGAGCCGATAAGTATACCCCCGGAGGTCTTCAGTAATCATGGTGTGCAAGCCTGCATGACAGGAAGCCTTTTTGATTACCGGAACCACCACTTGAACCCCATGGTTCAAGGCACCATTGACAGCGGCATTCCCGGGCCTAATTTTTAACACATTAAAAAGCC
Organism: uncultured Cellvibrionales bacterium; assembly: GCA_963933095.1. Classification (GTDB taxonomy): domain Bacteria; phylum Pseudomonadota; class Gammaproteobacteria; order Pseudomonadales; family Cellvibrionaceae; genus UBA1124. The sequence goes on along the minus strand of CAWVSV010000095.1, from coordinate 1,059 downwards.
AGATATTTTAGTAGCTTTTAATTCACCACCTTTACTAGCCACATGACGGAACGCCCCTCTCCTATCTAAACAGGTTTATTGCAGGCACCACTTGACCCCCTTAGTGCAAGGAACCATTGCTTGCGACATTATTGCAACCTAATTCAAAAGCCTGCCACCGTTCAAGATTGAGCCAATGAACCACAATCCCCTTTCGCAACCAGTAAAGCGCCACACCATTCGTCAACAGATGCGCAAATTCCGCCGCGCACTGTCGCCTCGCCAACAGCATCAGGCCGGACTTGACCTAAAAAAGAACTTGGCCAAACAACCGCTTTTTATCCGCAGCGAGCGCATTGCTTTTTATCTCGCCAACGACGGTGAAATAAACCCATCTCCACTTCTCGATTTAGCTCTCAGCCTTGGCAAAAAATGCTACCTACCAGTGCTTGCTCCTGGCGTTAATAAGGCTATATGGTTTATTCGTTACAAACATAACACCCCTATGCAACGCAATCGCTATGGCATTGCAGAGCCAAAGATTAACCTCAGCCAACGCCTCAAAGCACCGCAACTGGATTTAGTATTAATGCCACTAGTGGCATTTGATAAAGAGGGTGGACGGCTGGGTATGGGCGGAGGTTATTACGATCGCTGCTTTGCTTTTAAACAGCGCAGCCAACAGCACAATCCGTATCTACTCGGACTGGCACACAATGGCCAACAGAGCTGTGATTTACCGTTAGAAAGCTGGGATATACCACTGGCGTGTATCGCCACAGATGAAAAACTGGTGATATGCTCCAAAACGAGCAGCTGCAGAGATTTTAAAATATCAGTAAGAAATAGAAGATAAAGCGCTTCCTGCGCCACGGCGAGACTTTTATTAATTAGCCTAGCGTCGGCTAAAATTCGCATTACGTCCTTTTAATTATTACTTATCTAGCGATATGCAACCCCCTGCTGAAGAGCCGATGGCGCGGGTGCCTCGCTGTGGAATAATCCACTGGCGCTAACACTGCTGACCAAAACTCCAAAACAGAAGACCAGAATCGCGACAGTCACTATGTCGGTTTTCAT
>CAWVSV010000094.1:0-8197 GCA_963933095.1 uncultured Cellvibrionales bacterium | reverse complement strand
GACTGACCGCCTTTCCTACCCGTTCAAGTTATGCACTTCGATGTTGAATCCAAGTAAAATTAAATTCATAATATTCAAACTTTTTTATATTGAGGTTTAGTCACATAAATCAATAAAACTGGTCGCTGTGAATTTTTTATAAAAAATTATTATGAACCACGTTATTTTATTATTTCCGCCAGCTTTAGGATTTTAGAAAACTCTGCCTTATAGCGTTAATTACGATCGATATCTAAAAATAAATTAATTTCATTAATCCCTTTTAATTATTCCATATATTTAACTAACAGATAAAAATTTGCGCTATATTTACTTTTTATAAAGCCAGTTTTACTACTTCATCTTTAATATAATTTAACAATTCACCTGGATTCACACCCTCTATGATCTGATTATAATTTCAGAAGTATCGAATTTACTTAAATTCGGACTGTAAAAAGAAAACGACTTATGTACAAGTAACGCGCCTATATTGATAGGTAACTAGCTGAAAATACAACACGACCATCAAGGACGTTTTGGACAGGGCATTGGAATTCCGATATATCGATGGCGAAACTACCCACAGAGCATAAATGTAGGTTGTACCCCATTACGGGGATGTAACTTATTAGCACCACACAACACAACACTGAAAGGATTTAGCAACTAAACTACTCCAATGCCACACGAATTCTTCTTACTTAGAATACCAATAGTGAGCACTTTAGGCGACGCGGAAGTAGTTACTGAGAAACAAAAGCCTAATAATAGGCTTTTGTTTCTCAGCGTACTTACCCGCTAACCCATTCTAAAGTTTACTGTCGTTGTAAGCACTGATGAGTCCGTCCATAGCCTCCTCGATATAACTTTGAATCCCTGAAACCAACATATGTTTCTCGCCGCGACCGACGATTTCATCGTTTTCGATTAAATTAAAGCGCAGAGTAATTGAACCGCGCTTACCTTCGTAGTTAAACGAAGGCTTGCTGGGGGCCAATGTCGGAGCGCAGATATCCAGCCGATCTAACTCGATCGCCATTGACTGATACATCACCATAGGGCGCTTGGGACTTATCATGGCATCTTGTTCGGCCATCAACGGGACGATCACATGTGGGAAGGCGGTGCCGGAAAAAGCCACATAAGCCCGGATCAAATTTTCAATTAGCTCCGGATTTTGGCTCGACTGACCACTGCGACTCACCGCTAAATAGGCCTTGTCGCCATCGCTAAATTCGAGTGCTTTGGCCGCGACGGGCATCTTTAATTCAACCGCATCAGTTACCATACCGAGAAAAGAGAAGTTCATCTTCTCGCTAACGCCATACTTGTCCAGCACCAGTGAAAACAGCAGGTCGCCCGGGACGCAGAAGCGCTTGGCATCGACGTCATGCAGAGGATTGAAGTCGTCAGCGAGAGCCTTGGCGAAACCGCTACCCTGCTCGCGAGTAAACGATACCTTGTCATCCTGCTGCTGATAATACGCACTTAACATTGTCTAAAGCTCCCTCTAATAAGGTACATACTACTGCGCTGTTGTATGGCAGAAGAATAAGTGCGCCAAGATACCCGATTTCTCTTTAGCTATACAGCTTTGAGCGTACAGATTGTCTATTCTGGCCTGATCAAGGCGAGTGGCCTGTAGAAAACCACTATTGTGGTAAATAGTAGGGACTTTTGACGCTTATTTAGCGGAGCGCTGTCGATTCCCGCTGAACTCTTTTACACCTCTATGCCCAGTTATTGACCGAGCGCAAAGCGAGTCAAAGCAAGGCCGTTGCCATCGTTATATTGTTAGGCGCGGTGCCTACACTTTATAACCGACCACTCATTGGTCTAACATGACTCGCCCCAAACGCTAGCTGCGCTGGTCTGCGAACCTAGATCACCGCTAAACACCGACTCAATAATAAATATCAATGCTAACTGACAGCGCGAAATAATTACGGCTACGATTAACCATTTCTGATTATATAAATTCAGTTCAACTAGGCTGCCGCCATTTTTTAAAAACCAATATAAATACGCTGATTAGTGCCGCCAACAATACACAATAAACTGACGCAACAATCACGATTCTGCCCTCGGCAACGCTGTCGCGCGCCCTTAAAAATGGCTGACTAGGATAAAGAGCACGACCCAGACGTTGCGCAAAATGCTGTAGCTGAATCCCATTGAACTGCTGCCAAGAGTTTCCAAAGCGCAGCAGTACTGTCTCAATGACTGGGTTTACCATCCCCTGCTCTAACAATTCTTCGGCATGTGCCAGCGCCCGCAGTTTTGCCTCGCTGGATATATGTTGCTCTAATGAAAGCAGCGACAACTGGTAGAGCTGTGCTCCCAGCGCATAGGGATAAGTTTGTGCGTAATCGGCATAGGCTTTAGAGCGAGGTATCTCGGCAACTAGATCGCGGCTACCCAGTAGCACTTTAGCCGCGGCAATATTGGCCGTATAAAATTGTTCCAGCGAATCATTAAACAGCGCCAGAGCGCGATCTAAATCATCCGCTTTTGGACCTCGTGAGAGCGACCACGCTGCGGCTGCAGTTAGCTGCGACTGCACTAGCGAGCTTCTTATCGATGCTAATTGATAGTCGCCATAACGTTTGCTCGCTACTGGCTTATATAAACGGCTGTTAGTTAGCTCGGCAATATTGCCCCGCGTGGAGGTTGTTTCCCACAACAGCGGCTGGCTGTCACCCGCCTGCCAACCTATTAGCGCATGGCCAGGCGTCAGCACAAAATAAAAATCGTGATAACCCAAGGTCTCAGCAACCGATAAGTACAAAAATACTCGCATATCGCAGTCGAGCGCGCCGTTAATTAAACCCTGCCCTAATGGCACATTAGTTTGGTAAACATAGTGTTTGTCGACATAGCCCCCGAGCAGCATTAAAAACTTCAGAGCCTGATCGCGGTTTAGTCTTGCGGGCGCAGTAAACTGGTCTCGCAGAGTCGCGACGGCATGCGCCTGTATTTGCAGTGCCAATTGATGCTGTTCAGTCGACAACAAACCCAGCTGCCGCTCTAGATTCAGTAACGTCAATACTGGGGTAGATGAATAAGGTGAAACTGTCTGGGGAAATATTCGCTCGGCTAAAGGCCGCGCCTCAAGCTTTAAGTCGCGTTCAATAACCGCACACAGCTCAATAACTTGAGTGATTAAATACAGCGCCAATAAGATCCAGAGCGCGCCAGTTAAAGCAGCCCGAGAAAATGATTTAAATAGGTGTGACATACACTGATTGCTACGACGGTTTAAGGTGCAGGAACAACACAGTTACGGCCATTATTTTTAGCGCTGTACAACGCCCGATCGGCCCGTTCAATAAAATTCTCAAGTGATTCGTCGCGCATTTGTGCGACCCCAAAACTGGAGGTCATAACCACTGTTTCAGACCAGGATTCGGCCTGAATTACCGCGCGCAATTTTTCGGCTAAACGTACCGCAGGACTCAATGCGGTATTGTGACAGATCAGCATAAATTCCTCACCGCCCCAGCGCACAATCATGTCGCTGTCGCGAATATTTTTACGCAACACCTGCACAAACTGCTTGAGAACTTTATCACCGACGCCGTGACCGAGGGCATCATTGATACGTTTAAAATGGTCAATATCCATAAAAATTATACTGAAATCGTCACTTTTATTAGTGCTGTACATTTGTTTGGCAAAAGCTTTGTGAGCACCAATGCGATTGACCGCTCCGGTCAGCGGGTCCAGCGTCGCTTTTTTCTCCCAGACTTGCTTTTGCCGCTTGGCCTGAGCGAGGTCTTTTCGGGCCAAAGTAAAGCGCTGTGACAAGAATACCACCGCCGCCAAAGCCCAAATGCCGATCAGCAACATAAATACACTGGCCGACTCAAAAAGTTTACCGCGAAACTCTATTCGCTCAATAGTCAGCTGATAATTAGCGGGTTCAATCCGGCTGCCAGTGACAAAGCCCAGAGTAACAATATTAGAGAGGTCAACAGCTACATTATTTAGCGATAATTTGTGCCGTGTCAGCCACCAGGTGGGCACATGAAAACTCTTCAGATCGATCCACAATGGATAGGTATTAAACTCTTGATAGAACTCCACAGCGTGGTATTTATAGGTTTCGCGCTCGCCTATTTTGGAGTAGATAGGATTAAAGTTATGTATCTGAAAACGTATGCTGGGTTGTATTTTATCGCCCTGCTGAAGCCACAGGCCGACGCGATCGAAACCGGTTAAATTCACCCCCTGTATGACACCGTCGAGTTCGCCACGACTGAGGTCGATAACCGCTTCGCAATAGGGCCAGGCGAAATCGCTTTTAATAAGGTCGCAGGACATCTCCACGCCGCGTTGAACTTGGCGAATAGCCGATACCGAGGCGCCGTTAAAGGGCCGATCATCACGCGCATCTGCCCGCAGCGCACTGCGACCATCAATCACCAGCGAGCGCTCGAGATAAAAATATTGCAGCACTATGATTACCGCGCTAATCAGTAGCAGTGTCAGTACTGCGAAGACCTCTCGCCTCTCTGTCAATTTAAGCATTCATAACCTTATTATCTCTACCCCAATAAGCATTAAATCTATCGATAACCATACATGGTGGTGGATCAACGGGCTGGAGACCTTGTTTTTATCGCAAAAAACAACCGAGTATAATGCATCAAGGCTTAAAGCTCATCTCTGTCGAGTAATTAACAAAAACCTCGGCGCTAGCGTTCTAAACGCTAAAAGGTTAACGATAACAGCGGTTAGCTGACGCAAGTACTAAACTTCTAATACAAACTGCCGGCTTGACCTTGGCGTACTTTGCCGACACTAACGCAGGTGCCTTGACTGACAGCGCGACTACTTCACACGACCTGCAGTAACGTCTATTGAGTAATATTATCTGCGCGCCGCACGATTTATCCCTCTAGCAGGCTTTGCCTGTACAACAATGGCACTACAGTGTCGTATTGTGGCAGCTAGTTACTGTATTATTTTTACAGTCGCAATATTATGTGGGAATAATCATGCTACTTAATGACAACTAACGAGACTATTAAAAGCCCTAATTATCGAGAATACAGTAATTATTTGCAGGCACAGAAGCCGCTCAATTCACCCTTGGGCCAAACATACCGAGATTAGAGATGTCCTTCAATCAAGAAGAAGAACAACAGTATCGAAAGATCACCCTCAGCCGAGTGCACAGTACCCTTGGTACTCTGACTCAGCGTATCGATGAACGTTTCCCCAACTCTGGTCTTGCCAAAGTCAGCCACGAACTGGAGTTAGTGTGTGCCGAAAGCACCGACAAACTCAGCCGTATTGCACAGCCCAATCACTGGTTGCGCAGTTTAATCGCCCTAGTAATAGTGCTAGGTATTGGCTTAGTCTGCTTCAGTATTTACGCCGTAGATTTGAGCAGTAGCCACTTTAAAACCAGTGAGATCGTGAGCATCTCTGAGACCATTCTTAACGAAGTCATCCTAATCGGTGCGGCGCTGTTTTTTTTGCTGACTTTAGAGGCCCGTCTAAAACGCGCGCGCGCGTTAAAATCGATCAATGAGCTACGTGCACTGGCCCATGTTATCGATATGCACCAGCTCACTAAAGACCCCACTGAAATAGGCGAGAAAATCGATACAGCATCATCCCCCGAACGCTGTATGACCCCCTATCAGCTCAACCGCTACTTGGACTACTGCAGTGAGTTGCTGTCAATACTAGGCAAGCTCGCCGCTATTTTTTCACAGAGTTTACCCGAAACAGAGCTGGTCAAAGCTGTCAATGACGTTGAAGATTTAACCAATAGCTTGAGCCGAAAAATTTGGCAGAAGATCAATATTTTACAATTACAATACGGGCGCCAACTTAAAGAGGGTAAGGCACCGGTTGACCAGAGTTGTATTGTTCAGGAACCACTGGATGACTAGTCCCTGTCACAAGTGCGGCTATGTGCGCCAGATCAGCTACCACTCAACTATGACGGGTATCTGCCCCCAGTGCGGTATCGCCATTGGCAAGTGGCTTAGTCGCCAAAAGGATAACAACCAGCTTCACGCTACCCGCCACAAGTAAGTAGTTAAGGCGGCGAAATTATCTTTGGTACAAAAACTGCAGCAACAATTTTTGGCTTTGCCGCAGGACATTAATACCATCGATATTTACAGTCGCGCTGCACTCTTGGCAATTTTCGCGCTATGGGGCGCCTCATTTATTATTGGCGGTATCGACTGGCAGAGTATCGGAGGCTCTTTCTTACACCATGCTATTCTGCCATTTCACGAATTCGGCCATGTATTGTTCAGCCCTTTTGGTCGCTTTATGGCCATACTCGGCGGCAGCCTGTTTCAGGTGTTAATGCCTCTGGGGCTAATGCTGGCCTTTAGCATGCAGCGCCACGACAACTTTGCTGCCGCCATTATGCTGTGGTGGTGCGGCCAGAGTTTTATCGATCTCTCCCCCTATATTGCCGACGCGCCCCATCGGGCTATTCCGCTGATTCGTGGTGTGGGTGAGGCGGCCCATGATTGGGGGAACCTGTTAACCATGACCGATAATCTTGGTAGTGCTCAGGGCATAGCCCAAACAACGTTTTTTATTGGTTCAATACTGATGACCAGCGCCATCGTTTGGGGCGGGTACTTGCTGTGGCAGCAATACAAACAGCTGAATTTGAATAACTGATTTCGATTCAATTTTTAGTCATGTTATCGCTGCATACGACCGCCAAGGCAGCTCTCGGAATTCCTGTCCTTCGCTGCATTTGTATTCCTATACGTCGACGGCGGAAGTACCCACAGGGCATAAATGCAGGGAGTGCAGGGAGCGACTCTCTGTCCGTTCATCCGACCTACAGAGATGTAGGAAGTGCGAAATGCATTTCCTTGAGCATATGCGACAATATGTCACATCCGCAGAGACACTATAGATAGTAAGATCTCTGGTAGATAATCTCTCTACCATCGGGGCTCCCATGAAACGCCAATTACTAGCTGCATTAATTACCGCTCAAATTCCAGTAACAACAGTTCTAGCCGCCGACACTGCTCTGCAAGAGGAATTGCTGGTCATAGGCAGTCGCGACAGCCGCACCATCCAGCTTGCCGAAACAGTTGCGATCACTGCCGATGCGGCCCAACTGCTGAAGAAGGCGCCTGGCGCCAACGTCAATGGCAACGGCCCCTTAACCGGCATACCTCAGTATCGCGGCATGTTCGGCGACCGTATCAAGGTTACTGTTAACGGCTCTACCCTCAGTTCTGGGGGCCCTAATTGGATGGATCCGCCGCTATCGTATGCACCGGCGGCACAACTGGAATCATTAGAGGTGACGCGTGGCATAGCGCCAGTGAGCGCTGGGCAAGAAACTATTGGCGGCGCAATTAACGCCACTACATGGAGTGGCGATTTTAGCGAATCCAATGATTTTGCAGTGAGCGCGCGCCTGCGTGCCGGCGGCCAGTCAGTTGACAGCGGTTCGCTCGGCTCCGCGATAGTGGTAGTTGCCAACCACAGTCATAAATTCAAACTCTCGGCACTGACCGAACAGGGTGATGACGCCAATTTTGGCGGTGGTTCGAATGGTAAAATAGAGCCATCTGAATATCAACGCCAGCGCTTTGACCTTGGCTATGGCATGCGCTTTGGCAACCACAGTCTGCAGTTTGATTTAGGCCGTAACCAGACCGATAACACCGGCACACCGGCCCTGCCAATGGATATCGACTATATAGACGCCGACCTTGCCAGCGCCCACTATGCCTTCGACAATGGCGAATTAGCCGCTAACCTACGCATTTACGGCAGCAACATCCTGCACGGTATGACGAACTATCATCTGCGCCAAGCACCAATGGCAAAAGGTATGTACCGACAGAATATCGCCGAAGGTAATAACCGCGGTTTTAAATTTGATATTGCCACCGGCAACTGGAAGATAGGCTTCGACGGCCATCTAGAAACTCACGACTCAAACATTGACAACATTAACAATCCCAACTTTTTCGTCGTTAATTTTAACGATGCTGAGCGCGAAATATTCGGCGCTTTTGTCGAACATCGGTACGCGTTTAGCAATGGTTTGGAGACCGAGCTGGGGCTACGCGCTAATCGCGTAACCATGGATGCTGATGAAGTCGATGGCACACCGGCACAAATGATGATGGCCATGCCGAGTATGAGCTCTGGCATGGGCATGGGCATGGGCATGGGCATGGGCATGGGCATGGGCATGGGCATG
>CAWVSV010000093.1:0-8309 GCA_963933095.1 uncultured Cellvibrionales bacterium | reverse complement strand
AAAACTGTCTACCAAATATTCAATTTCATCTTCTGCTAGAGCCAAGCCCAGACTACGGTTGGCAACGGCTAGAGCCTCGCAACCGCCGTTCAAAACATCGACGGTCGACTGAGGGCTCGGCTGCTGCTTTATAAACAACTGCTCAGCATCCTGTAAATCGGCAAACACGGTTTCAACCATGCGATCGTGCAGTACTGCACTTATCGCTGCGCGATCAGAGGTATTAACGGAGGCTTCCGCGGTCTGAACATAATAGATAATACCGCGTTCTAAGCGCTGAACCTTATCTAGCCCAGTATTTTGAGCAATATCGGTAGACTTAGAAGACCAAGGCGAAATAGTGCCCGGGCGCGGCGTCACTACGAACAACTCACCCGTGAGTTCACCGGCCTCTTCTTTGGGGCCATAGCGAAGCAACTGCTCAAGTTGCTGCTGCTCGGCATCTGATAAATCAGCCGTCAGGTCAGCAAAGTGGACAAATTCAGCATAAACCGAAGTCACAGCAACACCCGTTAACTGGAGTGCTGTTTGTAAAGAGAGTAGAACTTTCTGGGTACCAAATGCGGAAAGAGCAGGAGCGCCACGCAGAATCAGCATAGTCAGATATCGCCTTTAAAGGGGAAGTGTAAAAAACGCAGAATTATACGCGAAACTCATCGCGGTGTCCCACCGGCCAAGTCACCCATAAAAACTATATAACTAAATGTTCTATATAGACGGTTTAGAATAAATGAGTACTAACCTAGCCGCGATACCAAAGAGCGCAAACCTTAAGTAAAAGCATCGCTGTTACTGGGGTCGAAGCTTATAAGTGGCTGCTTTTAACTCGATATTTGATCGATTTAAACTATGCCTATATCAGGTTATATCCTCACTCCTACTTTAGAATCGTTCAAAAAACAAGCTGGTCGAGCACCTTTGAAACCGTTAAAATTGTCATACTTTGAATTGGAGCACGCGCACATTTATGAGCCAAGAGCCGAACGAAGCCGTTAATAGCGAAGAATTCATCGCTACCCCCAACGTAAGTTTGGCCGCCGCCAAGCCTTACCGCACTCGCCTTTTCAGCCGTTTATTTTTTACTCTTGGCCTGCTCGCATGCACAGCTCTATTGGTAACCAGTACAACACCCACCACCTTAGAGCGGGTACTCGCTAATGGTCAGCTTAAGGTTATCTCTCGTAACGGAGCAACCACCTACTATGAAGATTCGCAAGGCTTAACCGGCTTTGAATACCACTTAGCACTCGAGTTTGCTCGTGAGCTTGGCGTAGAACTGGTTATCCATGACGAAGAAAATCTCAGCACACAGCTCAGCAGCGTTGGCACGCCTATGGGCGAATTGGCGGCCTCGGGTCTTACCATTACTCCGGCTCGCCAACAGAAAATACACTTCAGTAGCCCCTACTTAGAAGTCACCCAGCAACTTTTGTATCACTCCAAACACGACAAACCCACCACTGTTGCCGACTTAATAGGTAAAAACCTTGCCGTAGTCGCCAGTTCGTCTCACGCAGAGCGCTTGCGCGAACTACAAAAAGACTTTCCCGAGCTGCGCTGGCGCGAGCTAGGCAATGTTGATATGGCCGATTTAATGGAAATGGTGCATCGCGCCGATATTGATTATGCCATTATCGATTCCAACGCTTTTGGTGTGAATAGCATCGTTTACCCTCGCGCTCGTGTTGCCTTTGACATCGCAGACTCTCAACAGCTAGCGTGGGCTTTTCCGCAGCAACGTGACGACAGCCTATTTTTAGCCGCCGAAAAGTTTTTTCAGCGCATTAAAACCGATGGCACACTGGCAGATATTACCGATCGTTTTTATGGACAATCGCAAAAAATGACCACCGGCGGCGCCCTAACCTTTGCTCAACGCGTTGAAAACCGCCTACCTAAGTATGACACCGAATTAAAAAACGCCGCCAAAAAGCACGACTTAGACTGGCGTTTACTGGCCGCTATTAGCTACCAAGAAAGTCACTGGGACCCAGCGGCTCGCTCCCATACCGGCGTGCGCGGAATGATGATGCTAACTCGTGCCACCGCGCGCGAAATGGGCGTAGAAGACCGCCTTGACGTTATCCAAAGCATTGATGGCGGCGCGCGTTACTTCAAGAAAATTTTTAAGCGCCTGCCCGAGCGAATTCAAGGCCAAGACCGTATCAACCTTACCTTAGTGGCTTACAACGTCGGTTACGGCCACATGGAAGATGCTCGTGTATTAACCCAGCGCCTCGGCGGCGACCCTGACCAATGGGAAGATGTGCGTCAGCATTTGCCAAAACTGGCTAAGGGTAAATACTATCGCACTCTCAAACACGGTTACGCCCGAGGCTGGGAGCCAGTAGATTATGTCGACAAGATTACCAACTTTCACAGCATAATTGCTTGGCACCAGCAGCTGCAAGAGCGCCGAATAGCGACTTTGGCAAAAGACAGCCAAGACGCCGCTTTTAACGACACCACCGCGTCTATGTCGCTGCTTTAGCTAAAACACAGAACATTAAAAAAGGCTTGATTGTGAGATTAAGCCTTTTTTGTGTCTTTTAGTGCACGCTTCTCTTTCCTGCGGCGCTTAAAAAAATCACTGATTTTTTGGCGGCAGGCCTCCGCCATTACCTCACCGCTGTATTCGACTCGATGGTTAAGTTGATCGCCATCAAAGATTTGCTGGTTACTCACCACCGCCCCCGCTTTAGGCTCTAGCGCGCCAAATACCACTCGTTCAATGCGAGCGTGGACAATAGCGCCCGCACACATGGTGCAAGGTTCAATAGTGACGTAGAGCACGCATTCAGGCAGGCGATAATTATCGAGGTTTTTGGCCGCCGCGCGCAACGCCATAATCTCAGCGTGGCCAGTCGGGTCGCAGCCGCTGATGGGGTTGTTCCAACCCTCGCCAATGACCTCGCCATTTTTAACCACCACGGCACCCACTGGCACCTCGTTAAGCTGGTTGGCGCGCTCGGCCAGCAATAGCGCCTGCGCCATAAACGAGCTGTCGCTATCACTCATCATCTACAGCCCCAATACCGGCAGGTCGATAAAGTCGCAGCACAAAGTCGATGGTCAAAGTAAATGCGTCCATCGCCATTAACTCCGCTTTAGCCTCGATAGACCCCTTCCAATAAAGCGGCGTCATCATCAGCAGGTTCTGCAAATCACGATTATTGTTCAATTTAATATCAAAGCACACCCGCTCCTCGGCAAGCAGAGTAAAACCTGGCGCCATGGCTGGAGCCTCGTGATCGCGCGCCTGGCGATAAAGCTTTTGCTTCAATTGAGTAAAATGCTTAGGGCCTGGTGATACATCGCAATACACGCCGCGAGGCTTTAACACCCGCAGCAGTTCCGGCTCACTAACTGGGGCAAAAACCTGTAATACCGCATCAAGCTGATGCGACGGTAACGGTAGGTGAAAACTGCTAGCAACCGCAAAATTAGCGGGTTGTTGGCTACTTGGCGTTAGGCTTTTAAACCGCTTGGCCGCCAAACGCACACCATCGCGAGCAATGTCGATGCCACTAATACTGGGCTGCAACGCCTTATAAACCTGTTCCGAATAATAACCCTCACCGCAACCGCAATCGAGAAACTGAGAATGCGCCGATACATAGGGACTAATGAGTTCAACAATTTGATTGGCCAACGGCTGGTAAAACCCCGCCTGTAAAAAATCACGCCGCGCCCGCAACATTACCTTGCTGTCGCCGGGCTGTTTGCTGTTTTTTTGGTTGGCCAGCAGCAAGTTGCTGTAGCCCTCTTTGGCCAAGTCAAAGCAGTGATTATTAGCACAGCGCAAAGTGCGTTCAACCAGCGTTAAGGGGTCGGCACATACCGGGCAAGTCCAAATCACAATACACCCACCAAGGCGGCTGTATTCATTGGGCCAACATAAGCAAAACGCGGCTGTTCAATACCGGCAACAACAACGTCACCGACAAACATATCAAAAGGACGAACCCAAAAACTGTAATCACCGTAGAGGCAGCGATAACTCACTAGCCATTCATCTCGTTCACTGTGTCGCGCGACGCCAAACACCTGATACTCTTGCCCTTTGTAATGGCGATACTTGCCGGCCAGAATAGTTTTTGCTGTTGCTGTCATAGTGCGCTCAAGCGTAAATAAGTTGAGCGCAGGGTAGCAAATATCGACGCTAATTTCAGTGCTACCGCCACATAATAAATTTCCAAAATTCTGGCCAGCTTACTTTTATAACGGCAGCTCCTGCTTAAGTCCTAGCAACACGGCTGCATCAAAAAATACTCGCCATTATGGTCACTATTAATTGCCTGACACAGTCGATATTAAAACAGCTCGAGCGGTAAATGTAATGGCCGATTTAGCTTGAACCGCCCTAAAACCCTATAGATATTGCGTCTATTATTAAAACCCGTAAAATGGCAGCACGTGTGCGGTCAGCTTTACAGCAACACTTCAATCACACTAAAACTTCGCTGAAACCACAATTGCTCCGGATTTACGTTTCGGATCGCAAAGGAAACTGTTATGTCTGCCGATACTCACTTTGTTAACCAGTACAGCCCTGCCAACCCTATAGTTGTCTGCGCTATGTATAAGTTTGTCACCTTGGAAAACTTTGAAGCACTGCGTGAGCCACTGTGCGCCATTATGGAAGGCCTCGGCATTAAAGGTACCCTGCTAATCGCCCAAGAAGGTATTAACGGTACTGTTGCCGGCAGCCGAGACAGCATTGATAACTTGCTCAAATGGCTTCATGCCGAGCCACGTTTAAGCGGTATCGTCACTAAAGAGTCCTACACCTCGGAACTACCTTTTTACCGCACTAAAGTAAAATTGAAAAAAGAAATTGTCACCATGGGCGTCGAGGGTATCGACCCCAAGCAGGTGGTGGGCACCTATGTAAAACCCAAAGACTGGAACGCACTAATTTCCGATCCAGACGTGGTATTGGTCGACACGCGCAATGACTACGAAGTGGAAATCGGTACCTTTAAAGGCGCACTCGACCCAAAAACCACTACCTTTCGTGAATTTCCGCAGTACGTTAAAGATAATATGGACCCAGCCAAACAGAAAAAGGTCGCGATGTTTTGTACTGGCGGTATTCGCTGTGAAAAATCCACGGCTTACTTAAAAGAACAAGGTTTTGAAGAGGTCTACCACCTAGAGGGCGGCATTCTTAAGTACCTAGAAGAAGTCCCTGAAAAAGAGACGTTATGGGAGGGCGAATGCTTTGTCTTTGATAGCCGCGTAGCGATAAACCAAGCGTTAGAAAAGGGCCAATACGACCAATGCTTTGCCTGCCGCATGCCAATTACCGAGGTTGAAATGCAGCACCCCCATTATGAAAAGGGTGTTAGCTGCCACCACTGCCATGGCAAACACAGTGCCGAGCAGCTCAAGCGCTTTAGCGAGCGCGAGAAGCAAAGCCAATTAAGCAAACAGCGCGGCGAAGAGCATATAGGCTCGGATGCCGCCGAACAGATGCAACAGCGCCGCGCCCAAAAACAGGCCGATAAAAAAGCTCAGCAACAGGCAGCCAAAAAACGGGGCTAACTATAATCATCACTAACTGCGCATAAAAAAGCAAGCAACTAGCCAATGCTAATTTCTCGGCCCTCATGTTTCTCAGCTAATTCATCCAACTCGGCAGCGCGAAAGTCAAAGCTCATACAGTCGTCCACAGGGTAAGTCACCAGCGCCGCACGGTTGCCCTTATACAGCTTCGCCTTCGCATCAAAAATAGCCCCTGAGCCAATCTCAGCAATAAACCGAGCGGCCTGCCAGTTTTCATCAAAAGCGTAGGCGAGTTGAATTTTCATAAACAGCCGAGTTGAATTTTTTAATGGTGATTTAGTGTTAGATAACTGTGCAAAAAAGCTGTATTAAATAACGGTGCTAAACAGTTGTGCAAAATAGCTGCGCGGGGGTGATTATAGTGCCTCGCACGAATTTAGTGAATAAAGCCCTAACAAGCTAGCACGTTATGCCCCAGCCCTTAAACTAGTCCCTGTAACAGCCGCTGCGCTCAACAAAATAATATAGGCTATGATCTACACTCTATTCTCTTTCGTATAATTGTTGGGCCTTGTTGTTAAGCGCCTTATATTTTTATCACCAACATAACACTGGTACAACAATGAATATTCTTATAACCGGCGGCAGTGGATTTATTGGTCAGAGTTTTATTCGGCGTTTTCCGCAATACCAATACACTATATTGACGCGCAATAAGGTTAAAGCACAGCTAATTAACCCCAGCTGCACCTGCATTGACAGCTTATCTGATCTTAACGATTTAAATACCATAGATGCGGTCATTAACCTTGCCGGCGAGCCCATTGTAGACAAGCGCTGGAGCCAAAATCAAAAACATATTATTCAACACAGCCGCTGGGATATCACCGAGCAACTGGTAAACCTTATTAACGCTAGCCAAACCCCACCATCGGTATTCATTAGCGGCTCAGCTATTGGTTACTATGGTAATAGTGACGGTACTGAGCAGGCGATGACCGAAAACAGTCCTTGTGCTGCGCCCGATTTTTCCAGTGATTTATGCCAAAAGTGGGAAGCGATTGCCCAGCAAGCGCAAGCCTCAACCCGTGTTTTGTACCTGCGCACAGCGGTGGTTCTTGGCGCCAAATATGGCGCGCTTAATAAGATGCTACTGCCGTTTAAGCTCGGCCTAGGCGCAAGACTCGGATCTGGTCAGCAAATGATGTCGTGGATACACATAGACGATGCCGTGGGCGCCATACACGCATTACTGCTAAACGCTGAATGTGTGGGGCCCTATAACTTAACTGCCCCCCACCCAGTCACTAACACCGAGTTCACCCAGACCCTAGCCCACACTTTAAACAGCAAAGCCTTTTTAATGATGCCAGAAAAGCTGCTGCGTTTAGCCATGGGCGAGTCGGCCGATCTTTTGCTGAATAGCCAAATGATAATCCCTGAAAAATTTTTAGAGATGGGCTTTGAGTTCAAACATCCCGAACTTAAAGGCGCATTAACTGATTTACTGAAATAATCGCCGTCCATGACGATTTATGGGTACTAAATCAGCGACTCATTGTTATGGCTCTTGCCGGGAGCCCTCTACTTTAATAAAACGAAAAAAAGCCTCATAGCCTCAGCTATAACAACCATTAAATATCCGCACGGTTTATTGGCAAGATAAATGCTTTAGACTTGCTTCAAAAAACTGACCGGCTGCTTTGTACTGATACTGTTGAAAACTCTATAGCGAAAATATTTTCGTGCGGAGAGTGCGCTTAACTTATTTTTCCGATATTGAGTTAGGTCATATTCAAAAATTAGGGTGATTTTCAGATCAAATGTTGATCGTTTGACAGTATGGTTAGCTTCTTAAGAGTTTTTCAACAGTATCTGCCAGAAGCGGACAGTCAGACTATGCAATGCGATACGGCTAATCAACACCTAGGCGTGAATTTGCACACCGTAATCATCAGCCGATTCATGCAGCCAGTGAATATAAGCGGCCATATCCTCATCCGAGGCAAAGCAGGCCTGACGGTTATTGCCGCGCTGAATAATATGCTGAGGAATACCGACGGGATTGAGGCGAGGCTTACGGGCCATAACGGTTCATCCTTGAACATGCGACCCATCAAGCGTAGCCGAACAGACCACAGCTGGCCTGCTCTATGCAAAACGAATTGGATTTTTTACTCTGACCCCAAATATTCGTTTAAAGGCTGCGTCTTTATCCCATACCGCTGGAGTGGGGGTCAGTTTTTTCAGACGCGCGATCAGAAATGCTATCAGAGCTTGTATCTTGGTTTTGGTTTTTCTCTTCGGCTGAGGGCAAGAGCCATTTGCTCAACATATTTTTGAGTGTATCTGGGTCAATGGGTTTACTCAGGTAATCACTCATACCGGCGGCTAGACACTGCTCTTTATCGCCGAGCATGGCATTGGCGGTCATGGCGACAATGGGTAGTTGCTGGTAGCGTTTACCGGCGACACCCGCTCTAATATTTTTGCTGGCTTCATAACCATTCATCTCCGGCATCTGGCAGTCCAATAGCACTAGGCTGTAGGGGATGTCAGCGGGCGCAGCTGCTAGAGCGTGCAGCGCTTCTTTACCGTCGGCGGCCATACTGGCCGACAGGCCCATATCTTCCAGCATGCCCTGAGCCACTTCGAGATTAATAGGGTTATCATCGACCATCAGTAGGCGCACGTTGTCGGGCCAGCCGATGGCCGCATTCTGGTTGCTGTCCAAAGGGGGCAGGTCGAGTGGTTTTTGATCCTGTTGCAGTGACTGTAAATAGTAGCTAGTCACCAGTGGT
>CAWVSV010000092.1:0-8521 GCA_963933095.1 uncultured Cellvibrionales bacterium | reverse complement strand
CTCCACAACACGCTCCACAACAGTCTCCACAACACGCTCCACAGCAGATGCAGCAAGTGCCTCAACCGATGCAGCAGGCTCCACAGCCGATGCAGCAAGCGCCTCAACCTATGCAGCAGTCGCCACAGCAGCGTCAGCCGCCGCAGCAGGCACCTGCCGCTCAGCCAGCGCCAGCGCAGGGTTTTGATAGCTTTGATGACGACATTCCGTTTTAAGTCTGTTTGATTCTTAGTGTTGCCGCAGAAAGCCCCAAATTTGGGGCTTTCTGCTATTTTAAAGTTGAAGTTATTGGCCGGTGTAAATTGTGAAAATACTCTTAACAGATACCCAGAGTCCACTGGGGCAAGCGTTACTGCATGAGCTGGAGCGCGAGCCTTATGCCTTACTTTGCCCTAGCAACGAAGTAGACTGGCTGGACTTTGAATCGGTATCAGCTTATCTGCAGCGCCATCAACCCGATTTGATTATTAATGCTTTGGGATGGTCTGAGTGGGCCGATGTCGAGTGGCAGCAGTTGTTGATCGGTTCGGCTCGAAATCTGGCTAAGGCCTGTGCTCAGCAGGGTGGGATTCCTTTGCAGTTGTCGAGCTATCGAGTGTTTGGTGGTGAGCAAAAAGATTGCTATGAAGTCGGTGACCGCCCCTCACCTTTGGGGGTGGTCGGGCGTGCCTTTTGGGACGCCGAGCGTCTCTATGATGCATCGCTCGATAAGTGGCTGGTGTTGCGTTTGGGTTGGGTCTTTGGCGTGCAGGAAAATAATCGACTTTCCAACACCTTACAGGCTCTGCGTAGTGGTGAGTCGGTGGAGGCCGGTGGTGACTATTTCGGGGCACCAACGACCGTGCTAGATGTTGCTCGTGTGGTTGTTGCCATGGTTCGGCAAGTGCTTTGTGGTGCCGACAATTGGGGGCTTTATCAGTATGTCAGCAGTGATATCTGCTCTGAGTTAGAATTTGTGCAAGAGCTTGCTGCCATTTTGCAGGAGACGGGTGACTTTAGAGGTGCGATTGTTGAGCCTGCGGAGCAGGATGCATTGCAGGGCAGTGCAGTGCTTGGTAATCAGCGCTTACTAGACAATTTTGGCGTTAAGCCGCGTACTTGGCGTCAGGGCTTGGGTGAAACTGTGCGTTTGTGGCTAAAAAGGAACCCTGTTTGAGTTCGTACTCCGGTTTAAGTGTGTCGCCGTTGGTCATTGCTGTTCGATAGTTTCGAGTGTGTTAGCTGCTGTTGCTCCTAGTCAAGTAAGACGATGCTAAGCGCAGGCACTACTTTCTTGTTAATAAAAAAGGCCGAACATCGTTAGATGCTCGGCCTTTTTTATGATGAGCTTTTAACTAATCGTTATAGCGATCAAAAATCAGAGTTGCATTGGTACCGCCAAAGCCGAAGCTGTTCGACATTACACGGTTGAGTTTAGCATTGTCACGGCGCTCTAGGACGATATCCAGTCCCTGGGCTTTTTCATCGACTGTGCTGATGTTGGCCGAGGCACAAATAAAATCGTTTTCCATCATTAGCAAGCTGTAGATGGCTTCCTGAACACCGGTGGCGCCAAGAGAGTGACCAGTTAGCGACTTAGTAGAGCTGATGGCGGGGCTCTTATCACCAAATACATTCTGTACAGCGCCCAGTTCGGCCAAGTCGCCAACTGGGGTGGATGTACCATGAGAGTTTATATAGTCGATTGGACCATCAACAGTCGCCATAGCTTGTTGCATGCACCGAGTCGCCCCTTCGCCCGACGGGGCAACCATGTCGTAGCCATCAGAGGTGGCACCATAGCCTGTTAACTCGGCATAGATCTTGGCGCCGCGCGCTTTGGCGTGTTCAAGTTCTTCTATAATTAGGCAGCCGCCACCACCGGCGATAACGAAACCGTCACGGTCGGCATCGTAGGCGCGCGAGGCTTTTTCTGGGGTGTCGTTGTACTTGGTTGAAAGCGCGCCCATGGCGTCAAATAGGCAGGACAGCGACCAGTGCTCTTCTTCTCCTCCGCCCGCTAAGACAACGTCTTGCTTGCCCAATTGAATTTGCTCCATAGCAGCACCAATGCAATGGGCGCTGGTGGCGCAGGCCGATGAAATCGAGTAGTTAACGCCCTTGATTTTAAAGGGGGTCGCCAAACAAGCCGATACCGTGCTGCCCATAGTCTGGGTCACGCGATATGGCCCCACGCGTTTAAGACCGCGGTTGCGCAGAATGTCGGCCGCTTCAACCAAGTTGGCTGATGATGCGCCGCCAGAGCCCATTATTAAACCGGTGCGCGGGTTGGATATTTGTTCATCGGTAAGGCCTGAGTCTTTCACTGCTGCGGTGCTGGCAATGTAAGCGAAGGCGGCGGCATCACCCATAAAACGCAGAGTCTTGCGGTCAATGTGCTCTTTCAGATCAATATCGATAGAACCGGCGATATGGCTGCGAAAACCCATATCTTCGTAGGCTTGCTGAAACTTAATGCCGGACCGGCCTTCGCGCAAAGATTCCAATACGGTTTCTTTGTCGTTGCCGATGCAGGAAACAATACCCATGCCAGTGATCACAACGCGCTTCATAAACTACCTCAAAAAAAGTCGGTAATAAGAGTCAACTGTGGTTGACTCTTGGGGGTGCTGCTGAATGGCGCAGTCACCGGTTTAAATATGATTAAAATGCTTCAGTGTTTTGAAACAGGCCTACGCGCAGATCTTTTGCAACGTAGATAACCTTGCCGTCTACAGAAACTGTGCCATCGGCAATACCAAGAACAAGTTTACGCTCGATAACGCGTTTTAGGTTCAGGTTGTAGGTAACTTTTTTGGCGGTCGGTAGCACTTGACCAGTAAATTTCAGTTCGCCTACACCAAGAGCTCGACCATGGCCCGGGTTGCCTTTCCAGCCTAAGAAGAAACCCACTAGCTGCCATAGGGCGTCTAAGCCAAGGCAGCCCGGCATTACTGGGTCGCCAGGGAAGTGGCACTGAAAGAACCACAGGTCAGGGTTGATATCGAGTTCAGCAATGATGCCGCCTTTACCAAGATCGCCGCCGTCGGTGGTAATGCTTGTGATGCGGTCCATCATCAGCATGTTGTCTACCGGCAGTTGTGCGTTGCCTGGGCCAAACATGCGGCCGTGGCCACAATCCAGTAATTCATCGCGGTTGTAAGAGCTTTTC
Organism: uncultured Cellvibrionales bacterium; assembly: GCA_963933095.1. GTDB lineage: Bacteria > Pseudomonadota > Gammaproteobacteria > Pseudomonadales > Cellvibrionaceae > UBA1124. The sequence continues at coordinate 5,370 of CAWVSV010000092.1, read as the reverse complement.
GGTTCAAAGGTCATAGTGGACTCGATTTGTTATTAGTACACTTGCCGCGATTAGCGCGCAGCAACTAGAAAAAGGTCAGTTATAAATGCGTGCATTTTACCGTTTGTAGAAACTATGTCCACTTGGCGGTAGCGAACGAAGGTAAGGCGGGCTAAATTTCCGCGGCCACTCGGTTTAGTGGTTGTGCTTTAGTGACTGAATTAATGGTCACGGCCGACGGCAAAGCGGGCCAAATCTTCCATGGCGCTGCGATATTTGTTGTCGGGTAGGCATTGCAGTTCGGCAATGGCTAAATCGACTTGCTCGTGGGCGCAGTTGTTTGTGTATTCAAGGGCACCGGTGGTGTGCACAATTTCAACCACTGCTTTTAACTGCTTGCTGTCGCCGTTGCGTATAGCGGCGGCAATCAACTCGCTCTGCGCTTTAGTACCGCGCTTCATAGCCTCGATCAGAGGGAGCGTTGGTTTGCCCTCGGCTAAGTCGTCGCCGACGTTTTTTCCCAGAGCTTCGGCATCGCCTTCGTAGTCAAGAGCGTCGTCGATCAACTGAAAGGCAAGGCCTAGGTGATAGCCGTAGCGACGCAGGCTATGGCGCTGCTCTATGTTAGCCTCGGCAAGTACAGCTGCTGTTTCGCACGAGCCCTCGAATAAAGCGGCGGTCTTTTTGTGGATTACGTTAAAGTAGCCGCTCTCGTCGACGTCGGGGTTTTTGGCATTCACTAATTGCTGAACTTCACCTTCGGAGATGATATTAGTGGTGTCGGATAATATGGCCATAATGTCCATATTACGTATCTGTACCATCATCTGAAAAGCGCGGGAATAAAGAAAGTCGCCGACCAGTACGCTGGGAGCATTGCCCCACTCTGCATTAGCGGTGGGGCGTCCGCGGCGCAGTGACGACACATCAACCACGTCATCATGTAGCAGTGTGGCAGTGTGAATGAATTCAATAATTGCCGCTAAGTCGAGGTTATGCTGATTGACCTGAGGGCCGCTGTTATTAGCGTTATAGTCCAGCGCGCGGGTAATTAGCAGCACTAACAGTGGGCGCAAACGTTTGCCTCCGGCCTCAATAAGGTAGTGCCCAATATTCTCGACTAAGCCTACGTCTGAGTGGAGTTGTTCAATAATACGCTGATTGACGGCGTTAAAATCGTCGGCAACGACTTTGTGAAATGACAGCATCTTGGCGGGGCCTTGCTTGGGTATTTATAAAAGAGCATATTTTAAGTTGCAAGTGCCAACAGAGGCAACCAAAGAGTCCAACCAGATTGGAGTCGATGATAGATGATGCAAGTAAAAATTGATCAAACTTGCACCAATGCGACCTCTGGCGTAAAATCTCGGGTCCTGAAATCAGGAATACGACGCAAGCGAATATTAAACTTCGTGGCGGTTGCAGCTTTTAACAGTTGTAGCTGCGAGCCAAGTGCTTAGTGTCGTCCAATTTAACACGTTAATTGGAGCATACGTATGTACGCTGTATTTAAGAGCGGTGGTAAGCAGCACCGTGTTGTTGAGGGCGAAACCCTCAAACTGGAAAAGATTGAAGTAGCCACTGGCGAAACTATCGATTTCGAAGAAGTATTGATGGTTGCCAATGGCGACGATATCAAGATTGGCGCACCAGTTGTTGCTGGCGCTAAAGTAACTGCGGAAGTAGTTGCTCATGGTCGTGGCGAAAAAGTCACTATCATCAAGTTCCGTCGTCGCAAGCACTCTATGAAGCGTCAAGGTCATCGTCAGTGGTTCACGGAAGTGAAAATCACTGGTATCACAGGTTAATAGGAGTTAGAGACAATGGCTCATAAAAAAGCTGGTGGTAGTACTAATAACGGTCGCGATTCCGAGAGCAAACGCTTAGGCGTGAAGCGCTATGGCGGCCAAGAAGTTCTTGCAGGTAACATCCTTGTGCGTCAGCGCGGAACTAAGTTCCACGCCGGCACCAATGTTGGTATTGGTAAGGACCACACTCTGTTCGCGAAAGCGCACGGCGTGGTTAAGTTCGAAGTAAAAGGCCCTAAGAACCGCAAGTTCGTCAGCATCGTTGCTGCCTAATCTGGTGTTCGGCCGCAGCAACCTTTCGGGGTTGTTGCACGCTGAGAATAAAGAAAAGCCCTATCAAAATTTTGATAGGGCTTTTCTTTATTCTAGGCACTGAAAAATATCTAAACTGAAAAAAGTCCTAGAAATTGTAAATAGAGGGGCCTTGTGGCCCTGTTGGAGTTGCCGTGAAGTTTGTTGATGAAGCCCCGATTGTTGTATTTGCCGGCGATGGTGGCGGTGGTTGCATGAGTTTTTGGCGTGAGAAATTCGTCGCCGAGGGCGGGCCCGATGGCGGAGATGGCGGAGATGGCGGTTCGGTGTATCTTGAGGCCGATGTCAATTTGAATACCTTGGTCGACTTTCGTTACCAGCCTAAGTATCGCGCAGAGGGTGGTAAGTCCGGCAAGGGTGCTAATTGCACCGGCGCCAAAGGCTTTGATAAAGTGTTGAAAGTGCCGGTAGGCACTACAGTGATTGATGTCGATACCGAGGAAGTGTTGGGTGATATGCGTGTTGCGGGTGAGCGCTTAAGGGTGGCTCAGGGCGGGTGGCACGGTCTGGGTAACGCGCGTTTTAAGTCTAGTGTTAATCGCGCGCCGCGCCAGACCACCAAGGGTTCTGACGGTGAGATGCGCAACCTCAAGCTGGAAATGAAGGTACTTGCTGATGTCGGTTTGTTGGGGTTACCCAATGCTGGTAAGTCTTGCTTTATTCGCTCGGTCAGTGCGGCCAAGCCCAAAGTGGCTAACTACCCGTTTACCACTCTGGTGCCTAACCTCGGTGTAGTGCAGGTACAGAAGCATCGCAGCTTTGTGGTCGCCGATATTCCTGGTCTAATTGAGGGCGCCTCTGAAGGTGCCGGCCTCGGTATTCGCTTTCTCAAGCATCTGACTCGTTGTCGCGCGCTCTTGCACTTGGTGGATATGAGCCCCTATGACGGTACTGACCCCGCTGAAAATGCTCAGGTTATTATCGACGAAATCAACCTGTTTAGCCCGACATTGGCCGGCCGTGAGCGCTGGTTGCTGTTGAATAAAACCGATTTGTTACCGCCTGATGAAGTTGAACAGCGCTGTCAGGACGTGGTCGATAAGCTCGGCTGGACTGGTAAGGTTTTTAATATCTCCGCTATTAAAGGACAGGGCACTAAGGAATTGTCTGGCCAATTACTCGACTATCTGGAAGAGTGTTGGGAGCTAGAGAAGACTGACCCCGAGCTTATTGAGCAGGAAAACGAAGCTCAACTAGCGATGCAGGCCGAGGCGCGCGAGCGAATCGAGCAGCTGCGTCATCTTTATCGTGCGCAGAAGCGAGCGATTAAAGACGACAAGAATGAGGATGACTGGGACGAAGACGACTATGATGTAGAAATCGTCTACGAACCTTAATTAATTTAAAACCGCGTTATTTACGTCGGTGCTGCGTTGGCGGTGTGCTTATGTTCAGGGTGAGCGCTATGTCACGGTTGCAAGGATGCAAATGAGTGACCGAGGTGGGCAGTTGTTTGCTCCTGCAAAAACTGCACACACGCCATCCGTGGCGTTATACACTCCCTCGCTGTGCGCACCGCCGCCTTACTCCGGCGAAATTACCGAGGGTTTTCCACTTACGGCGCTTTTTATAGGTGCATAAATACCGCGCCTTATTGGCAGCTAGGTAGTTTAAATAGATGGGCAGTAGGTTGTTTTTAAAGCGCGTTAAGCGTGTAGTCGTTAAGATCGGCAGCGCTCTGCTAACTGATGATGGTCGCGGTCTTGATGAGGCCGCTATCGGTGGCTGGGTTGAGCAGATGGCGGCGGCTAAACGGGCTGGTGTCGAGCTGGTATTGGTGTCGTCGGGCTCTGTTGCGGTGGGTATGAGTAGCCTCGGTTGGCCTAAGCGTCCTAAACTTATTCACGAATTGCAGGCCGCGGCCGCTGTCGGTCAAATGGGTTTGGTGCAAACTTATGAGAGCGCTTTTTCTAAGTCTGATCTGCATACGGCACAAATTCTCCTCGATCATGACGATCTCTCAAGCCGCCAGCGCTATCTGAATGCGCGCTCTACGTTGCGCACGCTCATGGCCATGGATGTGGTGCCGGTAGTTAATGAAAATGATACTGTGGTTACCGATGAGATCCGCTTTGGCGATAACGATACTCTAGCAGCGCTGGTCGCTAACTTAATTGAGGCGGATCTGCTGATCTTACTCACAGATCAAGATGGCATGTTTGATGCCGATCCACGGGCTAATCCCGATGCCAAGCTGCTGATGGATATGGCGGTGGGTGATGAGCGCCTCGATGCTATGGCTGGTGATGGTGGTGCGCTGGGTCGCGGCGGCATGACTACCAAGGTCCGCGCGGCCCGTGTGGCGGCTCGCTCCGGAGCTAATACGGTCATTGTTGGCGGGCGTCTAGAGGGAGCCATTACTCGAGTGTTGGCCGCCGAGCCAATAGGTACATTGATGCGCGCGAGCGAAAAGCCGCAGGCGGCGCGTAAGCGCTGGCTTTCGGGCCATATGCAAACTCGCGGATCGCTGCAGTTGGATGACGGTGCTGTGAAGGCGTTGTTGCATAAAGGGGTGAGTCTGCTGCCGGTGGGAATCTATCGCGTCTGCGGTGAATTTACTCGTGGCGAGGTGGTGGCCTGTGTCGACAGTCAGGGCGTTGAGATTGCTCGCGGTCTGATTAACTATTCATCGTGCGAGGCGCAGCTGATAGCCGGTAAATCCAGTCGCAAAATAGAATCGCTACTGGGTTATAAGGATGATGACGAGCTGATTCACCGAGATAATTTAGTCTTGCTGTAGTTGTCGAGTCCTGAATATTATGATGTTAAAAGCCTGATTCAATGATCGGGTTTTTTTGTGCCTCGAATCCGTAGGTATTATTGGTAGGGGCTCTGATTTGAGCGCTCTTGTTGCCGATATCGGCGGCTCTTATGACGAGCGGCTTACTCTTTGTTTCTGGGTCGTTGGTGTCGTAAATATAGCTGGCCCTGTCAGTGCGGCTTTTTTCTGGGCGTAAAAAAACCGGCACAAGGCCGGCTTTTTGGTACGCTTGCAGCGTCAGATTAAGCCGCTAGGGCTTTGATCTGAGCGTTCAGGCGGCTCTTATGACGAGCGACTTTATTATTATGTGGTCTAATATAGCCGCCCTTGTAAGCGATGCTTTTCTACAGGCACAAAAAAACCGGCAAAAGCCGGCTTTTTTGGTGCGCTAGAAGCGACAGATTAAGCAGCGATTGCTTTGATCTGTGCGTTCAGACGGCTCTTATGACGAGCGGCTTTATTATTATGTGGTCTAATATAGCCGCCCTTGTAAGCGATGCTTTTCTACAG
>CAWVSV010000091.1:0-8934 GCA_963933095.1 uncultured Cellvibrionales bacterium | reverse complement strand
TGCATTAGGCTAAATCACAGCCGCTAGACGTCGCGCTTTTGTTATAGCGTTAAGGTTTGCTCGGTATAAGCTTAGGTATTAACAACCAATAGCACCCGCCCCTTAACTTCCAGTAGTAGACACTACTGGAAGTTAAGGGGCGGGTGGGGTATCGTATACATTACCTACTTACAAATAAGGCTGCACTCGTGTCGAGCATCATATTCTCTGGCCTACCGCTGTTTGATTCTGCAAGATACTTTAATCTTACTCCCAGAAATAGCGCATTCCCTATTAATACTCCCGCGGTTGAATCATTTGTATGCGGCATTGAGGTGTCTGGTGCGCTGAGCGATTTTAGCCACACAAAAGACTTTTTAACCAGTTACAGCAAAAAAAGCCAAGACACTTACGACAAGTTTCGCGGTGACGCCGAGCGATTGTTGTTGTGGTCCTGGCTTATTAAAAAGAAGTCTGTGGTTGCGTTGCGACGCCGAGACCTTGAAGAATATACAGACTTTGTCGCAAAACCAGACAGCCATTGGCAATCTGAGTCCACCACAAAACGCTTTTTTACAACTGGCGGTATTCGCCAACCCAACGAACACTGGCGCCCTTTTCGCCTAGCGGGTTCCGGCAAGGGGCGGTTAAGCACCAAATCTTGGCAGGGGCTATTTTCTAACTTAAGTGTTTATTTCAACTATCTAATGGCCGAAGATTACGCCCTTGGCAATCAAATACCCGTCGTCAAAAAAAACTGCCCTTACTTACGTCAAGAAACTGGTATCAATATGGCAAGACGGCTGTCTGGCCTGCAGTGGGAGTACCTGTTGAGTTCCGCAACTACACTGGCAGACTCAGACCCATTGCACGAAAGAACTCTATTCGTTATCGCCTCGTTAAAATCTCTCAAGCTACGCATATCTGAATTGTCAGAGCGGCCCAATTGGTCGCCGGCAATGTCACACTTTCATCGAGATCACGAGGGTAACTGGTGGTTTCGCGCTTTTGGCAAGGGCTCTAAAGAGCGTGACATTTCACTCTCCAATGAATACTTAGAGTGCCTAAAACGCTACCGCACTCACCGAAGGTTATCCCCCCTGCCCGCTAGTGACTCGACCGAACCACTTATTGAGTCTCGCGTCAAAAGCCGAGGCATCGGCAGTCGTCAGTTGCGCAATGTTGTAGAAGTCGCTTTTAATGAAGGTTGTGACGCTCTACTCGGAGATGGTTTTGAGGTTGAAGCTTCAGAGCTGCGCGCAGCCACCACTCACTGGCTACGACACACAGGGGCATCAATGGAGGTTGCCGCTGGCCGAGATTTATCGCATGTTCAGGCCGATCTTGGCCATGGCAGCATCAGAACAACCGATGAGCTGTATGTTGATTCGGACAATATGGAAAGGGCATCAAGTGCCAAGACGCAAGAAGTGTAGGCATGCCCTAACCGGGCTCTTTTATAGCAATTCGGGCGCTGAGTGACACCTAATAAACTCATCATCATGCTGGCTGCGTATCACCTGGTACTTAGGGGTTCACGGCCTAATTTTTTAGCCTAGCTTAAAAACCCTTTAGCTGTCGCATTCTTTCATGATGAGTATCTTTAGGGTTATTACTGCTTATGTTTTCGTTGTTACCGATTCAGTGATATTGCTGCCGGATTTAATGTCGGCCGCCACTAAACGCAGGCCTTATTTTTACTTCACCACTACTATCATTAGTCTGCCCACATAGATATTTTTACACCCATTTTAACGAATCAATTGAGATGCACGCCGGCATAATATAACAGTCAATCACTTGTCGACCGGTGACACGTTAGCGCTTCATACCAGATGCAACCATCTTATGTATGTCAGGGCTGGCAGCGCCAATATAGAAGGCTTGCGCAGCAATAATAAGCCGCTCACAGATACAGCCCTGCAGAAGAAGTGTATTTTTTTAAAGCGGTTTTTTTTGATATACCCTACAAAATTAAACAGAGCACTTCAGATTTACACTGCTGGCTTGCGTTATAGGTGATTACTTTATTGACGCTGCGTAATAGAATGCGGCCTGAATTTTGGGGTTTTTTATGTCTATACCAGCGCCACTAGCGGCAGAACTGCACGAATTTAAGTATCGGCGCGATGCGGCGCCTATATTTAAGGCGCTATCAAAGTTGCGGTCCCCTTTTTGGTTGGACAGTTCGCGCAGTGTTGCGTCAGGCGTGGGTGGGCGGTACGACATCATGTCGGCCGAGCCCAGCGCCCTACTGCAAACAATCGGCGATACTACGCGCGTTACTAACCAGTTGGGCTTGGTGTTGGAATCCTCAAGCGACGACCCCTACAGTTTGCTGCAGCATCAGCTAGACAAATACTCGGCCCATAAAAGCGATAATTTGTTAGCGCGCTTGCCTTTTTCAGGTGGGGTTTGTGGTTATTGGGGGTATGAGCTTGGAGCGCCCTCCTCAGCCGCACGTGACGACATTCCTGATATGCAGGTGGGTGTATATCACTGGTCAATCGTAATCGATCATCTCGAAGCTAAAGCTTGGCTGGCTTTCTCTGAATCTTGCGCGCAACATTTACGGCAAAAAATCCGTGTCTGCCTAGACCTAATAGGTTCTAATTTGGCGAACGGCTCATTTTCGGTTGGGCCCTTTTTGCCTAAGTCCGATATTAGTCATTACCAAAAATCCATTGAAAAAATTCAAGACTATATTTTTGCAGGAGATTGCTACCAGGTAAATTACGCACAAAAATTCACTGCAACTTATCACGGCGACTTACTACGGGCTTTTTGTCATTTAAGGGAGCAGCTTCCCTCCCCTTATAGCGCCTATATACCGCTGAGTGAGGGGGCCATTTTAAGTTTTTCGCCAGAGCGATTTATGCACGTTGATGACGGCATGGTCTCCACTAAACCGATAAAAGGTACGGCTGCACGCAGGGAAAACCCGACAGCAGATGCTCTTGCGGCCAAACATCTACTAGCCAGCGAAAAAGATCGGGCTGAAAACCTAATGATTGTCGATTTACTGCGCAACGATTTGGGCCGAGTCTGCCGCTATGGCAGTGTTAGTGTGCCAGCGTTGTTCGAGCTAAACAGCTATGCCAACGTTCATCACTTGGTGAGTACCGTTACCGCCGAGCTTAAACCGGACGCGAGCTGTACTGACTTGTTTCGGGCAAGCTTCCCAGGTGGGTCAATTACCGGGGCGCCTAAAATGCGGGCAATGGAGATTATTGCCGAGCTTGAGGGTGAACCCCGCTCCGCCTATTGCGGCAGTATTGGCTATATAGGCTTTAACGGAGACATGGATACGAGCATTGCTATTCGTACCATGGTTGCTACAGCGGATAAGCTGCACTGCTGGGGTGGCGGCGGCATAGTAGCCGATTCAGAGGCGCTGCTTGAATATCAGGAGTCGCTCGATAAAATCGGCGTTTTGATGCAAGCGCTAGAGGCGCGCTTCGGGGAGGCTTAGCCTCCCCCAAACATTACTAAAGGCTCAAGTCGCGAACACTGGCCTTGATAAATTCTTTCTTCAGATCTTCGTATTCATGAACCGCAGGGAATTGCGGAAATTCATCAATAACATTTTGTGGTGACTTAAACAAAATACCGGCATTAGCTTGAGCCAGCATAGTGGTGTCGTTGTATGAATCACCAGCGGCAATAGTGCGATAGTAGAGAGTGCCCAAGGCTAAAATAGACTGACGTTTAGGGTCTTTTTGACGCAACGTGTAACCCACAATACGGTCATCTTCAACTTCCAGTTGATGGCACAGCAGTGTCGGCCAGCCTAACTGTTTCATAAACGGCGCCGAAAACTGATAAAAAGTATCGGACAGAATAATGACCTGAAAGCGTTCGCGCAGCCAGTTAATGAACTCGAGCGCGCCGTCCATAGGCTTTAGCCCTGCGATTACATCTTGAATCGCCGATAACGTCAGGCCGTGCTGGTCCAGCACTTTCAGGCGGTGCTGCATTAACTCGTCATAGTCAGAGATATCACGCGTGGTGAGTTTCAGTTCTTCGATGCCGGTTTTTTCGGCAAATTTGATCCAGATTTCAGGAATTAGGACGCCTTCAAGGTCCAGACATGCGATTTCCATGGTGACACTCCAAATGATTATATTTAAAGCGCGAATTTACCCTTTTGTGCGGCGTAAATAAACCATTAGTGTACTTTCGTGCAGAACAAACAATTAGAGATGATAGTCACGCAGCGCTTATGGCCGTAATAGCTATTAAAGTTGCAGGTCGCCGGCCGCGGCGAGAGTTTAATCGGGGAGTGGTATCTGCTATTCTCGCGCCATACAGTATGTGCTGCTCGATGGGGTGGCTAAACAGTGGAGATTAATTGTGAAGATAACCCTGGTTAAGAAGATTTTGGCCGATGGCTCACCCTGTAAAAAGTGTGGCGATGTATTGGCCAAGCTTGAGTCCTCCGGCCATATGGCTAGAATCGATCAAGTAGTTGTGGCCGACGAACGCGATCCAGCAAGCGAAGGCATGGCCATAGCAAAACGACACAATGTTAATCGCGCGCCCTTCTTTATGGTCGAGCAAGAAGGTAAAGAAGCTGCCATTTACACCGTTTACTTTAAGTTCGTAAAGGAAGTTTTAGCTGGTTAGTATTTCTCATACAAAAAAGGCCTGAACCCCTGCGGGCTCAGGCCTTTTTTTCGGTACAAACTAGCTAGTAAACCGGAAGTTTGGTGTGGCTAAACAATTCATCTAGCTCGGCTTTTGACTGCCGATTGTAAGCCTCACTGACAATTTCTTTAGTTAAGTGCGGAGCAAATTGCTCAATAAAGTCGTACATAAAGCCGCGTAAGAAAGTCCCGCGCCTAAAGCCGATTTTTGCAGTACTGGCCTCAAATAAGTGGCTCGCATCTAGTGCGACAAGGTCTGGGTCTGTTAATGGATCGAAAGCCATTTTAGCAATAATGCCAATTCCCAGTCCTAGGCGAACATAGGTTTTAATAACGTCTGCATCCGCCGCAGTAAATACCACCTTTGGCGCCAAGCCTTTTTCAATAAAGGCCTCATCGAGCTTAGAGCGACCAGTAAAACCAAAAACATAGGTCACTATAGGGTACTTGGCGACATCGTCCAGCGACAGCTCAGAAACCTGACACAATGGATGATTTTTAGGCACAACGATGCAACGGTTCCACTTGTAACAAGGCATCATTATTAAGTCGCTAAACAGCTCTAAAGCCTCGGTTGCCACAGCAAAGTCGACGGTGCCGTCGGCTGCCATTTCGGATATTTGCATAGGCGTGCCCTGATGCATATGCAGCGACACATCAGGGTACTCCTTGATAAAGCGCTCAATCACCTTAGGCAGAGCATAGCGTGCTTGAGTATGGGTGGTAGCCAGCGAAAGACTGCCTTTTTTCTCGTTACTAAATTCCTGTGCAACTTGCTTAATGCTTTCAACTTTACGCAAAATCTCACCAGCACTTTTAAGAATAGCTTCTCCGGCTGGAGTGATTCTTGTCAGGTGCTTGCCGCTACGTGAAAATACTTCTACACCGAGCTCATCTTCAAGCAAGCGAATTTGCTTACTGATACCCGGCTGGGAGGTGAACAGGCTTTGAGCTGTGGCCGACACATTGAGATCGTGATGAGCGACTTCCCAGATGTAGCGTAGCTGTTGCAATTTCATAGGCTCTCCATACGACTGCAACTGATAACAATCATAAAATTACGATAGTAGTTATAAAAATATAAGAAAATATTCTTTTAAAGAATAGTGACATAAATGTATATTTGCCAGCTTAATTTCCAATACCCATCAAAGGGGATTGGTATCTATAACTTTAGACTATACCTATGGACTTTCTTTTCTACGTATTTGCAGGTGCAGGGGTCGGTTTAGCGGTCGGCGTAACCGGCGTTGGCGGCGGTTCACTAATGACCCCCCTGCTAATACTTTTTGGTATTCCTCTACATATTGCTATTGGTACCGACTTGCTCTACGCCAGCTTAACCAAGGCCAGCGGGGTTTATGCGCATGCCAAACAAGGTTCAATCCGTTGGCGCCTAGTACTTTTGCTAGCGGCGGGCAGTATACCGGGGGCCTTAATAACAACTTATTTTTTAGACAGTATCTTTGCTAACGCCTCAGCTTATGAAAGCGTGTTAACCAGTAGCCTCGGCGGTATGCTTGTAGCAACATCACTCGTACTGTTTTTTAAGTCTAAAATTCAGTCACCCACCCAAGCGCCTTCAGTTCTCGCGCAGTGGTTCCAAAAAAGAGCGCAAGCGGTAACGGTGATTGCAGGTTTACTACTGGGGGTTTTCGTTACGCTGTCGTCGGTAGGCGCCGGTGCGTTTTGTGCGGTGTTGCTGCTGCTGCTGTACCCTCGCCTGCCGGCACTGCAAGTAATAGGCACTGACATAGCACACGCGGTGCCGTTAACCCTTATTGCAGGGTTGGGACACCTAACGCTAAGCAACCCCGATGCAGGCACATGGGTGGTCGGCAATGTAGATTTTCAATTACTGGGTTGTCTATTGCTAGGTTCTTTGCCAGCGGTACATATTGGTACAAAGCTTGGTGCAAGATTACCCAGTCGAGTACTACAATCAATACTGGCCAGTGTACTTATGGTGTTAGGCGCTAAATTTCTGCTTTTTTAGCGCAGGCCTAGTCGTTGGCTACACCGTGAGGTACATGACCGGTAGCAACATGTTCACTGGCAGATTGGCAGTGCATAGGCTGATCATCGAAGAACACATCGGCACAGAATGACTTTAAAAATGCCCCTTTGCTTAGTCCGCCTAAAAAAAGCGACTCATCAATACGTATGCCCCAGTCACGCAAGGTACGAATTACCCGCTCGTGAGCCGGTGCTGAACGCGCCGTAACTAGCGCTGTGCGTATAGGACTTTGCTGATCCGGAAATTCTCTTTGCAGCCCTTGTAGTGCTGATAAAAAATGTTTAAACGGCCCGCCTAACAATGGCTTTTTGGCTGATGCTTTTTCGCTTTCACTGAAAGCCGCCAATCCTTGATGCTTGTACACCCTTTCGGCCTCATCAGAAAACAACACGGCATCGCCATCAAAAGCAAAGCGCAACTGAGCGCTATGCTCGCCACCACTTTTTGAGGCAATAATAGTGGCTGCGGCAATGCCATATTCCAATGCATGACGTACATCATCGGCATGGGTTGATAAAAACAAATGGCAACCAAAGGCGCTAATGTATCGGTATGGACTTTCACCGCCACAAAAAGCAGCGCGAGTAATATTTAACCCATAGTGTTCTATTGAGTTGAATATTCTTAACCCAGTATCGGCACTGTTGCGCGACAAAAGTATGACTTCAACTCTCGCCTCACCCTCGAGCATGTCATTTAAATGCAGTAGCTTTTTAACCATCGGAAACGCTTCGCCAGGCTTTAATATTTTGTCTTCATTATCGATTTGGTAGCGAGAGTAAGCCTCAAGCCCCTCGTTAGTGAACACCTCGTGACTGTCGTTTAAATCAAAAAGAGCACGAGAAGATATAGCGATAACTAGCTTATTAGAAAGGTCTTTCGACACTTTAGTATCCTTAGGGTTATATTTAGACTGTGATTATAAGGGGCTTTTACGGTCACTGCTGATAAAGCTGGCTTGGCGGTTAGTAGCTATGACAAGTATTGCCGGTTAGAGTTTAAATCTGGCAACTCTGTGCTCATCGGATAAAGCCGCTATTATGCGCTCACCGCTACGACAAGTAGCATTTGGTATTGCTCTGCAATAGAACTTTGCTCTGCCCGTGTTCTCGACTTTTCGCGATATTACAAAAAACAGTATTAAGTCCCGCATTTCAACGGGTATTTGTTAAGTACTGCGCGAGTTTTAAATGGATATAATCTACCCATCAAAAATAAATAGTATTTGCTTATAGGTGCAAACTATATTGTCCGAACATACTAAAACACAGGTTTTACTGCGACCTTATTAAAGCTTATAGGCCAATATACATTGATACTATAACCCTATTCAGGCGAGGGTGAATGGGTAGGCAGGCGCACAATACTGGCTTTGTGAGTTTAGGGGCTGATACGTGAGACATGTAACTTTTTTAATAAAATCATAAGCGCTATGATTCTACTATGTATCCACTTCGGCTCCATGAGTATAAATACATCGTATTGTTCGAATAACACCCACACTATGAGCCAGGCTTTATAAGGTATCCAGCTTGAGCAACAACCTCTTTGCCCTCCACAACTTTTATAATTGCGGCTTAATCTCTGATGAACACAAAACACAGCTTTTACTTAATACTTAACGACAGTCCCTTTCCCGGCACCTGTGAGATTTTGCCCTTTTACACAGAGCAGGACGCCAAAATAGAGAAGAAAAAACGCAATAATGTCCTGCTTAAGTCTCCCGCGGCTAAAACACAAAAAAACCTTGAATTATGGGTAATGCTTAATGCCGAGCAAGCACTGACGGACTATCCTGACGCGCTACAAATATGCAATAACATGCCATAAACATACATTCAGAAGGTCTACATATATACAACGGCTGCCTTTGGCTAACATACAAATGTCATTGGTATAAGAGCGCTTATAGGCGATAATAATAACCATAAACAACAAGATTGCTGGGCAATACAGATTCATATTTGGTCCGTATTGCTAGAGTATTATTAACTACACAATGGAGTAATGGTATGCGAATAAAAAGTTTTCAATTGGCTTGTGCGTTACTGTTTGGGGCTATGAGTAGCGGATTGCATGCCTTTGAGTTTGAGCCATGGACTGAAGAGCTCTACGAATACGTAGCCGAAAAGTATGGCAGCCGGGCGGAACAGCACGCTCATGAGCTGAACCACTTACTGCTTAAGGTAAGTCACGACAACGATGCGGCAAAACTACAGGCCGTCAATAAATTTTTTAATCAGGTGCGCTACGTCACTGATCAAGAGCACTGGGGAGAATCAGACTATTGGC
>CAWVSV010000090.1:0-8938 GCA_963933095.1 uncultured Cellvibrionales bacterium | reverse complement strand
CGGTGACGGCGGTGACGATATGTTGTGGCGTCGCGGTACTGACGGCTCATCAAAAGTTGTCTTAACCGATGCTAATGGTCAGCAAGCCAATGTAGTTAACGCAGCTCCATTCAAGCGCTTCACAGCGTGGGATGTTCAAGTAGCTGACTTTAACGGCGACGGACGTGACGATATCTTCTGGCGCAAGGGCGATGATGGCACTGTAAAAGTCGGCATCAGCGGCGCAGACGGCAAGCAGAGCTCTTCTGTCACCCATTTCGCCAAGTTTAACGCTTGGACTGCAGACTTAGCAGACCTTAATGGCGATGGTAGCGACGACATTCTGTGGCGCAGAGCTACGACTGGAACCGTGAAAGTTGCCATCAGTGGCGCGAACGGCGGTCAGGTTCGTGTTGAGAATTTAGATCCTAAATTCTCTGCTTGGACCCAGCAGCTAGAAGACTTTAATGGTGATGGTCGTGCCGACATCCTATGGCATAAGCCAGCTAATGGCGAAGTTAAGCTTTCCATCAGCAATGCTCAGGGTAACAAGCAGAGCATGGGAATGATGGCTACTAAAGCATCAGGCTGGTCTCTAGTTCACTAGAGTCAAACCTAGCTAGTTAAAAACCCGCGTCCTTAAAAAGGGGCGCGGGTTTTTTTATGGCAAAAATCGAGTAATTATTGGGCTGGGCAGCAGGGTTATCTAGCAGGTAATCTTCGCTGGCGACATATACTATTGAGTCTCACAGCGTCAAAAACTTGCTGGTGAAATCATTACTATCGACCTAAAAGGAAGCCTAAACAGGCTCCCTTTTTCTACAGAAAATACTCTATGCAAAAAGACCAACAACACATGGGCGCATTACCATAACTAGCAAGCATTCTTTGTTTAAAAACAACACTCCGACAAACATCATCCCCCAGTAAAATCCTATTTAGATACAGATAGGCAATTACTGACAGCAACAACTCATATCACTAGCCACTGATTCACGGCTTCATATATGTTAAATTATATAATTAACGTATTTCATAAAAACTCGGAATCTTCCAATGACCACTAGTCAGACTCAACAACGCTCTCCTACCCTTGCTCTTGCCTGCGACCTAATGGCCCGTCGTTCAGTCACGCCCGAAGATGCAGGCTGCCAAGATGTGATGATTTCGAGGCTCGAGAATATTGGCTTTAAAGTTGAGCGGCTGCGCTTTGAAGACGTCGACAACTTCTGGGCAGTGCGTGGCGATAGCGGCCCCCTTGTCGCCTTTGCTGGCCACACTGATGTAGTACCTACAGGCCCAGAGCAGCAGTGGACCTACCCACCGTTTGAGCCAACGATAGTCGACGGTATGCTTTATGGTCGCGGCGCCGCCGATATGAAGGGCTCACTGGCCTCGATGCTGGTGGCCACTGAGAACTTTGTCGCTGACTATCCAGACCACAGCGGTCGCATCGCTTTTTTAATTACTTCAGACGAAGAGGGTCCATCCATCAACGGTACTGTTAAGGTGATTGAATGGTTAGAGGCGCGCGACGAGAAGATCACCTGGTGTATTGTCGGCGAACCCTCCTCTACCGCCCAAGTGGGCGATGTGATCAAAAATGGTCGCCGTGGTTCTTTAGGGGCCGTACTCACGGTAAAAGGCGTGCAAGGTCATGTGGCCTATCCGCACTTAGCTGAGAACCCGATTCACACTTTAGCCCCAGCATTGGCAGAACTGACCAGTGCCAACTGGGACAACGGCAACGAGTTCTTCCCCGCCACCAGTTTTCAAGTGTCTAATATCAACAGCGGCACCGGTGTCACTAACGTGATTCCGGGCGATCTGGAGATGGTCTACAACTTCCGTTTTTCCACTGAAGTTACCGAAAACGAATTACGCGCACGCACCGAGGCTATTCTAGAAAAACACGGTGTCAATTACGATGTTGAATGGAAGCTGTCCGGGCAGCCTTTTCTCACCCCCGAAGGCGACTTGGTCGATGCACTGGTAGAGGGCATTAAACATCACTGCCATCGCGATACCGAGCTTTCTACCTCGGGCGGCACCAGTGACGGCCGCTTCATTGCACCCACTGGCGCTCAAGTGTGCGAGTTGGGCCCACTTAACCACACCATTCACAAAGTGAACGAATGTGTGTCGGTAGCTGACTTAGATACCCTCACCGGTATCTACGCCCGCGCCCTTAAAAACTTACTGGTGAAATAGCGGTGGCCGAACTGCTGTTTAAACTGAGCAATGTACCTGTCGATGAAATTCTGCAGGTGCGCCAACTGCTCGATGAGCACAACATCCACTATTACGAAACCGATTCTGGCAGCTTCGGTGTCGGCGTGTCGGCTATTTGGCTACCCGACAGCCAGCAACTAGAACAGGCGAAAGCGTTGCTGGCACAATATCAGCTTGAACGCAGCAGTAACGCGCTCGAGGAAAAAGTCGAGCGCAACCTATGGCATAGCTTTATCCAAGCACCGCTACGCTTTGTCTGCGCTTTTGCCGTAGTGGGAGCCATTTTGTATATTTCGATTGCGCCTTTTTTTATCGGTTAAAAGCGGTATCGGGTGATCATCTTAAAAGTAGGCTGATTATAAAATGAAGGTCAGGCATTCGCCTCAATGCTTATGCGAGCGCCACATGCACTTACCTACACACTCCATCACAGCTAGTCCTACCCTGCCCTTCTGCTGCGGTCGACACCTATGCCGATGACTTCTGTTACTGCTCTTTCAACATCGACAACATCAAACATCAAGGCCCGCGAACTTTCGCTCTGCGCGGTTTGTTCGTTTAAAAAAGGGTTATTGGCAAGAATGATGTCAGCGTAGTTAAATATGGCAAGTTGATTAATTCTGCCATAGAGGCCGTGATAAACCGCGTAGGTTCTGACCAACACAAAATTTTAGGCTACGCCAAAGTTCGCGGTTCAACAATGCTCTCAATAAATCTTGTTATGCTGTGATGAATTTATAACATAATCTCTGGGCAGCAATTATCGCTAAAAGATAAAATGCCTCAGCATCGCGCTGTAACGCGGAAAGAATTTAGCCTTTGCCATACCGCTATCTCATTACTTCTGGGTACTATATTTTAACGCCTCAGCCTTAGCGGAGCCCGCCAGTATAAAGGCCGCTAATACGCCCGCCACTGCACCAAAAAAATGTCCAGACCAAGAGATATGCGCGCGCATATCGAAGAACGAGAACAACATAGTGCCATAGAAGATCAGTACGACAATACCCAGCAATAGCGATTTACATGAACGCCAAAACACCGCCACAGAGCTGGTTGAAAACACAAAGCAGGCATAGGCCATCAAAAAGGCCCAGTAACCGAAGATCACTCCCGACACACCGACAACCCTGCCCGCGCCACTAAACAGCCACACACACAACCCCGAGGCCAGCACAATAATAACGGTTGCCTGCCAAAAAACAGCCCGGCCATGCATTTGTAAAATACAACCCAACACCAAAAAAGGAACGCTATTAGCCAAAATATGCCCGAGCCCGGCATGAATAAAAGGCGCCATTACTATGCCTGGCAAACCGCTGATCTCTCTTGGACCAATACCAAATTGGGTTAAGTTAATAGGCAGTAGAAGGTCGACCGCATACACCACCCACATGAATGCCAATAAATAAATCACATCGCTAAATTTACTCTCTAATAAAGTCATTGCGCCGCCAGATCTGTGAAAGTTTGATGGGCCTTATCTAACTGATCTTCATGCACAATGGCTAATAGGCAGTCGCCAGATAACGAAATATCCTGCGGCGGATTAATCTCAATAGCACCGTCGGTTTTTTTATAACCAACAGCGATGCCGGCCCCGGCTTGGCTCAGCGCTGTTGAAATAGCTGAAAAGGTTAAATTGCTAAACTTAATATCCAGCTGTGCAAGATGATCGCCACCAAAGTCAGTCAACTCGTCTAAGGCCTCGCCAGCGGCGGGAGCTGTCATCACTCGCACCGTTTTTTCAGGATAGACACGGTCAGGGCGAATCACTACATTAGCTCCCGCCTTTAAAAAGCGTATCTTGTTTTCAGGCCTTACGGCTTCGGCCACTATAAAAGTAGAGACATTGAGATCTTGTAGTTTAGTCAGCAAGTCGAAAGTAAAACTATCCGATCTAGGGTCGGAAAAATCTTTCGCTAAAATCACAATAATCCTCGCATGCCCAGGGTTAACCGCCTTAATTTTTTCTATGTCTTCCGCGTCACCCGTTTGATGTAAAACCTTTAGTGACTGCAGTTCTACTGGTAAGCCTTCAGGGTAGCTGCGAGTAAGAATCTGTATCGGACAGTGTTTGAAGTCTGGAATCTGCTTAATTTCATCAACCATGCCCTTAAGAAAAGTCACCGGGTTGTGCTTGGGCGTACCAAAAATTTGTATATGATCCTGCATGTCTTGCATTACCCAGTCTCCAGAGAGTAGTTTTTGTGTTTTTAGCAGTCGCCAGTCGATGAATTCACTGGCTATCATACCTACTAAGGCAATGCCCCAGGCAAACATAGTCAGCACCGTGCTGATACGCCCCACAAGTGTTGCGGGTGACAAGTCGCCGTAGCCAACAGTAGTTATAGTTGTCAGCGACATCCAGATAGCGTCAGCAGCGCCCATGCTTTCAAAGGCGCAGAGCACAGAGGAATTCACTGCGATCAAACCAAACAAAATGAGCAGTAATCTCAACAGACGCTGCCACAAATTGAGGGACAAATGGCGAGTGTATTTCCGGTAGCGATAACGCTGGAGGCTACGGCTGAGTATACCGATCATGGTCTGAACCTAATTTTCATCGCAGCGATAGCGATTATCGACTTCGTCTTTAATAAGCCGTTTGATCAAGTCGTGTTCGCAGGCATCGACTGAATATTTTTTTGCCAACAGCTTAAAGTCTTCATCATTAAAACTCACGCCAATGCGCTCGCGTCCGGTATCGGCGTAACTGAGCCCTAGAGTCTTGCGAATCAGTGCCGACGGCTGCAGCCCCGCCTGCGCGGCTTCGATTTTTAACTGGCGGGTGGCCATAACCGAAAAACTGAACTGCAACTGCACTCGCTTAATCGCCGGTATTTCGGACTGCCAGCTACTTGGCGTTTTTTTAACGGGCATTGGGCCAGTACTCGGCAATCGATGTTAAAGCGAGGGTGCGGGTAAGATAAATTTCGGTTTCACCATCGGCGCTGTTTTCAATAAACAGGCCATAGTCATCATTATCGCCGCCACTGCACTCATAATATTGCAATTCCTCTTCAACGCCACGACTGCAGTGGTCGGGCGTTTTTCCGCGCATATCAACCTTGTGGTAATAGCAACTGGCACAGTCAGTTGTCTCTTGGTACTCCTCTGCCACCCAGCCATCGAGCTCAATTGGTATATCTTGCTTGCTGCTAAAACTTGCAAAACCATCGGCAAAAATCTCACCAATATCTTCTTCGGAAAATAGTTTAAGTATCGTTTTTTTAGGAATTTTTTGGCAAAAACTCAATGCCAGTTCACCGTCATCATCACTCAGCGACAAAGTGTAATTATCACCCTGCTGAGTTTTCAGGCTAAACTCGGTTTCATAGCCGGAGCTAAACTCATAGGCCCCTATATTAATCACTTCGCAGGTAACGCCACGTAATGATTCGGGTAAATATAGGCGGTCGGACAAGGTAAACAAGTCGCCAATCTGAAGATCGGCTGCTGATTCAAGTTTACGAACGGGTTTTTTTTTGGAGAACAAAGATTTAAACATGAAGATATCTCAAATATATAGGCATCGGAACCGATGCCCATAAAGGCATTACACAATTACTTGCCCTTGGCGAACTCAGCCATAATATCTGCTGCCGAGTTTTTACTCTGGCTGCCAATACCGGCCTCAGCCAGTTGGTTATCTAAGTCGGCACCCGATTCCATATCCGCCATCCATTGATCCGCCGCCATGCCATCTTCCTGTTGACCTGCCTTCTTTTGTACTCGCTCCATCGCAGTTCTAACGCGCTTAGCCGAACTGTCGTTAGTGGGCATAGCGCTGGCCATGGCCGAGCGAGTCTTACTCAACTCCATTACGGTCTGCAGTTTCTCAACTTCGCCTTCATTTTTTTCGATATTCTTCTGACGCTGTTCGATAATTTTGTAGAGCTTAGACGTCTCGCCACTAAGCTGATCCACTTGGGACTGTTTTTCAGTAATATCGCCGCGCAACACACCGATTTTTTCAGCGCAGGCCGCCGCCAATTCAGCTTTATCGGCCGCCATGCACTGCTTAAGCTTGCCGGTATACTCGGCCTCCTCATCTTGCAAATCTTTCAGCTGGCGACAACAGCCCACTTCCCGCGCCTTTAGCTTAGCCAGAGACTGCTTGGCCTTAGCGATACCATCTTTGGAGTCGCGAATTTCCTGTTCAAGAATACGCATCGCCTGAGAATCTACAATGGACTCGCCTACTTCACTGGCGCCACCACGAATAGCGGTAAAAATACTCTTAAGAATGCTCATTACACGGACTCCTGGATATCTGAATCATTAATTAGTAATTCTTCGAGAACCTCTAAAGCCTCGATGCAATTTTGCGACTGAACTTCCAGCTCATGCACGATATTGGCGGTAATGGTTGCCACTGGCATAGAGCCAAACAATACGATTTCGTCACCGATAGTGCCAAAGCTGCTTAGAGGCATAATCGGGCTGAGCGCCAATAGTATCTTGTCCAGTTCTACCACCGACTCGGGTCTAACATCGGACGTAGAGAAAAGGTCAACAACCGACAATATTTGCTTGGATGTTTTGGTCACCACCAGCGGAAAATCAGGGCAAATCGAAGTTTTTACTACGATAGTTTCGCCGCCATCGACCGCCACCACCGACGCCTCAAAACTGGTACCGGCTTCAGTACGCTGCTCACACAAGGTCAGAGCCAGATCAGCCAGTGAATTATTTTCGCTCATTCATCATCTCCTATGATTTTCGTTGATTGGCATAATATGCCATCTGTATACAAGATATACAGCTTAATTCTTTAGGTCAATATTATTTGCAAAAAATATCCCGCCATCATTACGCCAGCCTAAATGGTGGTAGCGATAGACCGCGCGCGAACCCAGTTCATTGATGTCTATATTATCCAGCCCATTGTAGTAGCTGGGCGCGAACACAAAGGCGGCCAGTATCTGCTGCACAGAGAGCCAGCTATTATCGACAGGAAGAGCCTCAAAGGCCGCTATTCTACTGGATGCCGGCAGGCCTTGTTTAACCCCAATAGTCCACCCCCACTCACCGAAGGTGGGCACATTGGCGTGGTACTGCTCAGTGGTAAAGCCGGCAGCCACTAGCGTTTTACCGATCGACATAAAGGCTTTCTTGGCGTGATAAGGCGACGTCGACTGAATAGCAATAGCGCCATCACCGGCCAACAGCTCACCTAATTTGGCGTAAAAGTAATCGCTGTAAAGAC
Organism: uncultured Cellvibrionales bacterium; assembly: GCA_963933095.1. Lineage (GTDB taxonomy): Bacteria > Pseudomonadota > Gammaproteobacteria > Pseudomonadales > Cellvibrionaceae > UBA1124. The sequence goes on along the minus strand of CAWVSV010000090.1, from coordinate 1,515 downwards.
GACTCAAATCTGGGTGGTTGGGGTCGGGTAGATCAACCACAATAGTGTCAAAAATCTTGCCGGCGCGAATCAACTCTTCCACCTCGAGAAAGGCGTCGCCAACAATCACGCTCACTCTAGAATCCAGAAATGCTCGTCGGTTAAGGCCCAGCAGTAGCTTATTAACATCGTCTGGCACACCCTCAGCGTTACCTGTAAACAAGTCAATCATGCCCTTATCGAGATCAATAAGAGTCACCGAGTTTGGCTGCCAGCGAAGAATATCCCGCAGCGCCAAGCCGTCGCCACCACCGATGACCAATACCCGTTCCTGTCTTGCCGAAGCTAGTAGCGCCGGATAAGTTAAAAAGGAGTGATAGATCACCTCATCGCTGCTAGAAAATTGCAGCCGACCATTAATATAAAGGCTGCTCACCTTCGGAAGATTGGGCCCCGTCTGCCGAGAGGTCAAGGTCAGATTTTGATAAGGGGTTTGGTGCTGATACTCAACCTTGTCCTGATACAACATCGAGTTCATACCGCTAAGCCAGCCGCCGCCACAGACAGCCAGCAACAACAGTAGGCTGGCCACAAACACATGGGCCAGCCACAGGCTGCGTAGGGTGCGCACGTATTGACCGTAGCGCCAAAGAAAAAGTACACCCACTAAAATATTAAAGCTGGCAGTCAATACTGCCGCCATCATAATGGGCAGGTGCAAACACACTAGCACCCAGAGGGCGGCACCACAGCCGGCACCAATGTAATCAGCACCGTAGATAGTGCCAATATTATGCTGCAGGTGTTTGTCGTGCAGGGTCTGACGAATTCTCGCAACTAGGGGTATTTCCATACCAATCATTACCCCCAGTACAAAGCCGATAACAAAGGGCATTGCATCGGCAAGATTGCGAAAGGCTGCCACCATGCCGCCCTCGATAGCGATACTGGGGTCAATACCGTAGAGCTGATGCAACTCCTGAGGCAGCACATAGGCCGCCGAGAAGATCACCGCCATCACCAGTACCGCCAGGCCACCCAGCAGCCCCACCGAAACCTCCAACCAAGCAAGGCCGGTAAAAGGACACTTTATATACTTGGCGTAAAAAGCCCCTATACCCATGCTGACAATCATAACGCCGATCATGGCGTAGATCGTCGATTCGGTAGCACCAATGATTCTGGCGGCATAATGAGACAACAGGTATTCGTAAATAAGACCACAGGCCGCCAGTACAAACATCATCGCCAGCAGCGTAAGGTCGTGAATACGTAGCGGGTCGCGCCACGGTGTAAGCAGGCTTTTAATCATTGATAGCGCTTAAACCAGCAGTGATTTAAGGATAACCGCAAGACCAATAAAAACTGAGGCTTCGATAAATGCCACACCGATATTTTGCTGGTCATCAACTTCGCTGACAATATCGACGCCGGGTAAAATAGCGGGCAGCACCAGACGGTAAAGCAGCCAGATAACCACTACCATCGCCAGTGAATAGGCTAACCAGGCGGCCACCGAATACAAAATTAACGAGG